>JAWKTI010000006.1 GCA_041399155.1 Zavarzinella sp. | reverse complement strand
GCAGGATACTGGTGATCCCAACCTGCCCGGTGTTCAGGTTACCCTGGTTTGGGGTGGATTCAACAGCGACACGATCGGCAATGGCAACGATATCACTATCGGCACCGTCACTACCACGAACCCGGCATTGGCAAGCCAGCCGAATTATCTGTTTGGCAATCTTCCCAGTGGGAATTATTCGGTGCAGGTTTCTGCCACAGGTGGGTCGGGCGGAGTACCAGCCAACGTCAATCTGACTGATTCCATTAACGATGCAGTGCTCGATCCCAATGCCCAGCCTCAGGTGTTCCTGAATATTGGCCAGAATCTGCTGAATGTGGATTTTGGCTACCAGGGCAACGCCACGATCGGTGACACCGTGTGGTATGATGTCAATGGCAATGGCATTCGTGAAAACGGCCCCAGTATTTTTGAACCTGGAATTGCCAACGCTGTCGTCACAGTTACCTTTGCAGGTGCGGATGGGCTATTCCCTGGCGACGCTGGCGATACAGGTGACCAGATCGTCTTTACCACAACCACCAATGCCAGTGGCACCTACCAACTGACTGGTTTACCGGCAAATCTGCCGAATAGTCCGTATCGAGTAACCGTCACCCCACCCGCGGGTTTTACGGTGCAGACATTCGACAACGATGATCCTCTCAACGGGCCATTCATCACCCCGAATCAGTCTGCCCTGACATTAGCACCCGGACAGACCAATCTGTTGCAGGATTTCGGCTACCGTGGGACGGCCAGCATCGGCGACTTTGTGTGGAACGACCTGAATGGTGATGGCATTCAGCAAGGTGGTGAACCTGGTCTGGACGGTGTGCAGGTCAGTCTGCTTCAAGCAGGCCTCGATGGTGTGTTCAATACCCTTGATGATCAGGTGATTGCTCAAACCACCACTGCCGGTGGGGGAGCATACAGCTTTAACGGTCTCGTTGCAGGAAACTACCAGTTAGCGTTTGGGAATACGGATGGTACACTCACTTATCAACGGTCCCCTCAGAACACTATTGCAGTCGGTGCGACACCTGCCAATGATAGTGACGCCAGTGCTACCACAGGAAGAACGAACACGATCACACTGGCTGATGGCGAAATCAACGGTACGATCGATGCAGGCCTGTTTCTGGGAACTTCCGTCGGCAACTCCATTTTTAACGATCTGAACAACAACGGCCTTCAGGATGTGGGTGAAGTGGGGATCAATGAGGTAGAAGTGATCCTGTACGATGCTGCAGGCACCACCGCTCTGCAGACCACGACGACGAATGCCCAGGGGCTGTACCTGTTCAGTGGGCTGGCTGCGGGCAGTTATGTGATCGAGGTTTCTGCACCGAACTTCAATGCTGGTAATGTGTTAGAGAATTTCACCAGCAGCACCGGCCTGAATGGTTCGCTGACGGGACCATTCGAACCAGGTGCGAACGCGAACACCAGTAATGTGGATGGCGACGACAACGGTACGATCGTGGGCACCCTCGGTGCCGGCGGGGTGATCCGCACCGTGGCGGTGGTACTGGATAACACCGAACCGACGGGTGAAAATCCCAATAACGACCCCACCACGCCAGACAATCAGTCGAATCTGGCAGCGGACATGGGTGTTTTCCTGCCATCGACGATCGGTAACACGATTTTCAACGATCTGAACAACAACGGCCTGCTGGATGTGAGTGAAGTGGGCATCGACAACGTGGAAGTGGTGCTGCTGGACGGCACGGGCACGCCACTGGTCACGACCACAACCGCTGGCGGCGGGCTGTACAGCTTCAGTAACCTTGGTGCAGGTAACTACCAGGTGCAGATCAGTGCCACGAACTTCAACGTGGGCAACCCACTGGCGGGCTTCCAGTCGAGCACCACAACCAGCACCACGCCGAACGATGGCATCGACAACGATGACAACGGTGTGGTTGTGGGTACGCTCGGAACTGGTGGCGTGGTGCAGACGAATCCGTTTGCAGTCACCCCCGGCACCACGAACAACACGCTGGACTTCGGGCTGTTCGGCGCTCTGTCGATAGGGAACCTGGTATTCGACGATGTGAACAACAACGGTGTGCAGGATGTCGGTGAAAACGGCATCAGTGGCGTCGAAGTGGTACTGCTCAATGGCACGGGCACCGGGATTGCGACCACAACAACCGATGCAAACGGCCAGTACCTGTTTACCGGGCTGGCACCAGCGGAATACCGCGTTCGGTTGAGTGCGGCAAACTTTAACCTTGCCGGTGCGTTGGTGGGTTACCGCTCCAGCACGGGTGCAGCGAACGCCTTTGAAGGTGCGGGGACGCCAGTACCTGGTACCAGCAACGTCGACAACGATGATAATGGTACTACCACCGGCACGCTGGGTTCGGGTGGCTTCATTGAAACACCCACTTTCCTGCTCCAGGGTGTGCAGCCGACAGGTGAAACTCCGAACAACGACCCCACCACACCGGATGATCGGTCGAACCTGGCAGTCGATTTTGGGGTATACCGCACGCAGTCGCTGGGTAATGCCATCTTTAACGATCTGAACAACAATGGCATTCAGGACGTGGGTGAGTTGGGGATCAATGAGGTCGAAGTGATTCTGTACGATGCAGCGGGTACCACCGCTCTGCAGACCACAACGACGAATGCACAGGGGCTGTACCTGTTCAGTGGGCTGGCAGCGGGCAGTTATGTGATTGAAATCTCCGCACCGAACTTCAACGTGGGGAATCCGCTGGCGGGCTTCACCAGCAGCACCGGCTTGAATGGTTCGCTGACGGGACCATTCGAACCAGGTGCGAACGCCAACACCAGTAATGTGGATGGCGACGACAACGGCACGATCACGGGCACCCTCGGTGCTGGCGGGGTGATCCGCACCGTGGCGGTGGTGCTGGATAACACCGAACCGACGGGTGAAAACCCCAATAACGACCCCACCACGCCAGACAATCAGTCGAATCTGGCAGCGGACATGGGCGTTTTCCTGCCATCGACGATCGGGAACACGATTTTCAACGATCTGAACAACAACGGCCTGCTGGATGTAGGTGAAGTGGGGATCGACAACGTGGAAGTGGTGCTGCTGGACGGCACCGGCACGCCACTGGTTACCACCACTACCGCAGGCGGCGGGTTGTACAGCTTCAGCAACCTCGGTGCGGGGAACTACCAGGTGCAGATCAGTGCGACGAACTTCAACGTGGGTAACCCACTGGCGGGCTTCCAGTCGAGCACCCCAACCAGCACCACGCCGAACGATGGCATCGACAACGATGACAACGGTGTGGTTGTGGGCACGCTCGGAACTGGTGGCGTGGTGCAGACGAATCCGTTTGCCGTCACCCCCGGCACCACGAACAACACGCTGGACTTCGGGCTGTTCCAGGGGGCATCGATTGGTAATGAGGTATTCATCGATACCAACAATAACGGTATTCGAGATGTTGGTGAAGTGGGCCGACCGGGTGTAATCATCCGTCTGCTGGATATTACGGGTGTCAATGAAATCGCCAACACCACCACGGATGTGAACGGACAATATCTCTTCACAGGACTGGCACCTGCAAATTACATTGTCGAAGTGGCTGCTGCCAACTTTACGGCAGGTGGGCAGTTGTTCCAGTTTGTTTCTTCAACGGGTAATCCAGGTTTTGCTGCCCCCACACCGTTTGAAGGTGCCAGCACTCCGAACCCATCGGCAAATACTACGGACCAGGATGATAACGGTACCACCATTGGTGGGGTAGTGCGTACTACGTTGGTTGATCTGACGGTAGCACAACCCATTGGAGAAATACCGAATAATGATCCATTGACTCCCGATGCATTCAGCAACCTCACTGTTGATTTTGCCTTCTATCAAACAACAACCATTACGGGAACTGTGTGGGTAGATCGGACACCGAACGGAATCCTCGAGCCGACTGAACCAGGCAGGTTGGGTGGGGTAACGATTACGGCCACGGGACCAACAGGTACTTTCACTACAACAACTTTGCCAGACGGGACGTACGTATTCACGAATATCCCGGCAGGCACATACACAATTACGCAAACGCAGCCCGCGGGCTATGGTTCCTCCACACCAAACACAGTTGTGGTCAATGCCCCACCGAATGGCAATGCGGTTGTAAACTTCGGCGAAACACTTTCCAGCGTCAGCGGGCGGGTATTCTTTGATCGCAACAATAATGGTCTGCAGGATCCTGGTGACGCAGGCATACCTAATGTAGTTATGAATCTGGTGGGTACCGATGCCAACGGGGCTCCGGTGAATCTGAACACCACCACCGATGCCAATGGCGACTATATCTTCCGCGAACTGGTTGGTGGGACGTATGTGATCAACGAAACCCAGCCCACAACACCACCCAATATTGATGGGATTGATACCCCCGGAACCGCAGGTGGGATTGCCAATACACTTGCGAATCCGAATCAGATCAGCAATATTGTGCTGCCAGGTGGTATCGATGCCACGGGCTACAATTTTGCCGAAATCCCGTTAACATCCATCGCAGGAAGTGTTTACGAAGACCAGAATGGCAACGGTGTTCGCGATTTTCTGGAACCAGGGATTCAACTGGCAACAATCACCCTCACAGGGACGACGGTGCAGGGCAATCCTGTCAACATTCAGGTTCAGACAGATGCCAACGGAAACTACCTGTTTGACAATGTAGTACCAGGTACTTATACCCTGACCGAAACTCAGCCTGCAGGTTTCCTGGATTGGCTGGAACAGAATGGCACCCCACCTGCGACCGTGGTGCTGAACGATCAGTTCCAGAATATCAACTTGATTACCAATACCGGACCTGCAACGGGCTTCAATTTTGGTGAAGTATTACCTGTCAGCATTTTTGGCAGTGTCTATGTCGATCTGAACGCCAATGGCGTGCTGGATGGTGGTGATGGTCCAATCAATGGTGTTGTAATCACCTTAACAGGCATTACCGACCTGGGCACCACCATTACCCAGGTTACAACAACTCTGCCGAACGGTACTTATTCGTTTACCGGTTTGCGGCCTGGTACTTATACCATTCGTGAAACCCAACCCACGAACTTTGGCGACAGTAATGAAACCGTCGGTGATCGTGGTGGGATTATCAGTGCCAATGATGTGATCAGTAACATTGTGCTGCGTTCCGGACAGGTCGCCACTGGGTACAACTTTGGTGAATCGGATCAGATCAATCTGGTGCTCACACAAACGATTGATCGCCGACTGGTCAACGTGGGCGAATTTGTCACCATTACTTACAACGTGCTCAATCAGGGGCCTGCCACCGGAAATAACGTGGTGATGTCTGCACCGCTGCCTCCCGGGCTGCAATTTGCCAGCACCAGCGCGCCTGGCAGTTACAATCCTTTGACAGGCCAGTGGAACATTGGCACATTGCCCGCTGGTCAGATGGTGACCATGCAGGTGCAAGCCCGGGTCTTGCAAAGTGGGGTGCTCACCAATTTTGCACAGGTTACTGCATCCAATCGTGAAGTGACACTGGTGGATAACTTCTCGAATGTTAATGTCATCTCGGCATATCGGGCTCTTGCGTTGTCCAAGCGAACCTTCCTGACTTCTGTTACCCCCGCCAGCGGTGCCGCACCGACAGGCACCACGGCCGCCCGGTTCGTCTTGCGTCGTCGATAATCGACTGTGATCTGTTTGTTACGTTGCCCACCGATTTCCTCTGGCACCACATGATAAAGCACGTGATAGTGCCAATTGAAATCTGTCTGAAAGTTGTATGCCGAATCTGCTGCTGATAGATAACAGATCACGTGTGCTTAATCCAAACTGCTTATTTCACCAGCAGATCGGGTACATAACGTGGCAAAAAGTGGCAGTGGGATGGAATCGCGTAAAAACTGCACTCGCCCATCGGCAAAGAGTGCCATGCTGCCACCGATATGGAAGCTGTAGGGTTCGTTATCGTTTTTTCTGTTCATTGTGTAGGTGCAGCCTCCTGCCGGTCCACACCCTTCGGTGGTGCCGTCGGCACTGGAACCATCGAAGCTGAAGGGGCCTTCGCTGTCGGCCCAGCCAATCCCCTGATCATTAGCAATGCTGGGAGTCGCTTGCCGCTGCCGATAGGTCAGTGGGCGGGCACTGCATTCCAGCACCATGATGGTGTGGGTGGTGCCATCGGTCACACTAGCGAAATTGTTCGTTGAATTGCGGTGCATGATCGAAAACCGATTATTGCCATCGTACAGCGAGGTGGGCAGGTGGGGGTTTATTGCTGATGGCTGCACACCCATGATCGCCTCATAATCGGTGGGGGCAATCGGATTGCTGAAGGTCATCGCTGGGCGGGGAGCTTTCGCAATGGCACTGGTGATTTCCAGCCGATTTCCCACGGATGGGCACTGAAATACCTTTACGGGCACGGCGGCAGCCACCGGATTGGTGCCTTCCCACCAGTTTGCATTGTAATCGTAGAGCTTCTGAAGGTTTTCCTGTTCAATGTGGGGCAGAATCAGCACCCGCCAGCCAAGATATCTGCCCGCTGGATTCCCTGGTCCGCTGGTGGTCCAGCCCGACGCGGGAAAAACCAGATTCGAATCGTGAAAACCGTGCAGTGCGAGCCCCAACTGCTTCATGTTGTTCTGGCACTTCGTCCGGTTGGCTGCTTCACGCACCTTCTGAATGGCGGGCAGCAGTAAACCAATCAGAATAGCAATGATCGCAATCACCACCAGCAATTCGATGAGTGTAAACGCACGGCCATGTGGTGTCGCACGGTCAGAAAGATGATGCATCAACTATTCCCAGAAAAATCTTAGCAAACCTTCATTAATGAGAGGATTTTCACAGGTAGTGGGAGTGAATTCGTCCTGAAATGTTCCGATACCACTTCGCCTGATTGTACATGATCAGGAAGGTTTTTACCACACCGTGTGTCCAAAATCGATGTACAAAGCAAATTTCAAGCAGTTTCCCTTTCAGTAAACTATCTACCGTGGGCTGTTCCGGAGTAATCGCATGCCGTATCCCAGATTCGATCGTTTTCAGTTAGTCGTGCGACCATTAGGGGAACGTGTCCACGATCTAAAATTATCGCAACTACTGAATCTGCAAGATGTTACATCTTTTTCTGACCCCGCGTTGCCTGTGCTTGCCCAGCACCTGCGTGCGGCACAAAAGGTCGGGGCGGCACGGATCTGGATGATGGGTGCCCACGTGGTGCGTGCCGGTGTGCAGCGACAACTGATCGATCTGATGGAACGTGGTTTCATTTCCCACATCGCAATGAATGGTGCGGGGCCAATTCACGATTATGAGTTTTCTCTCATTGGTGCAACCACGGAAAGTGTTGCACGTTATGTGCGGTCGGGCGAATTTGGCCTTTGGCGCGAAACTGGCCAACTGAACGAGATCATTCAGGACGGAATCAGGCACGATCTGGGTGCGGGGGAAGCGATCGGCAAGGCAATCTGGACTGGCGATTTTCCCCACAAAGAGGTCAGTATTCTGGCCCACGCCTATCGCCTGGGCATTCCCGCCACGGTGCACGTGGGGATCGGGCAGGATATTATCCACGAGCACCCCAACTGCAACGGTGCCGCATGGGGTGAAGCGAGTTACCGAGATTTTCTGGTATTTGCGGAAAGCTGCAGGCACCTGGAAGGTGGCGTGCTGCTGAACTTTGGGACTGCGGTCATGGGCCCGGAAGTCTATCTGAAAGCACTGACCATGGCACGCAACGTAGCCCACCAGCAGAGAAAACAGATTGCGAATCTGACGACAGCAGTGTTTGATTTGATCCCACTGGAAGGCGACACGCGGGTGCAGGCCCCAAAAAGCGACCCACGTTATTACTATCGACCCTGGAAAACAATCCTGGTCCGCACCGTCAGCGATGGTGGGCAAAGTTTTTATGTGCAGGGCGACCACAGAGAAACAATCCCCGCCCTGCGACAGTGCTTGATGAGTTTGCAGGATTAGGGTTTTTGTGGGCAATTCTTCAAACTTTTTCTGCCCGAGATCGTCTTATTTCATGTGAAGCTGTGCCCACAATTCCCGTTTGTAGCTGATTCGGCGAAAAATGGCGGCATTTGGCGGATAGATGATCTGTAAACTAATGATCGATGCTTTAATGAATAATACGAGGTTCACCAGATGAGATACTTGCAACGATTTCTCCCCATCCTCTGTGGGGTGCTGTGTTCATCCCACGTGGCATGGGCAGATCGGATTGCCATCCAGATCCATCCTGCCCACCTGCGGGTGGTGGAATCTGCGATGGTGATTACTGGTGAAGTGGTGGATGTGGAAGAAAAACTGGTCAGCTACCCACTGCAAAAAGAAAACCCGAAGGCAGCATTTGATTATCAGATGGTGACGGTGAAAATTGACCGTACGTTGCTCGGTGGTAAGGGTTTAACGCAAGTTCGTGTGGGCACCACGCGACTCATTCATCAGATCGCTTTTCAAAAAGGTCAGAAAGGGTGCTTTTTCCTGGTGCCGCACCATTCGGGCGATTTCTTCACCACTCCATCGATCAGCAGCCCACCTTATTACGAACAGCAAATGTTGAATTACAAGGCCGAACTTGAACTGGTGGAGAGAGCGACAGCAATCCTGCAAGACCCTGCGAAAGCACTTGCTGCGAAACAAATTGCCGACCAGCAACTTGCGGTTCAGGTGCTGTTAACGCGGTATAACAGTCGCACGCACCTGGGCAGTGGGGATGCGAAACAGGTCGAAGTGCCCCAGGAAATCAGTAGTAAAATCATTTCGATTCTCTCCGAAATGCCATATTTTAATCAGGGCACCGTCACCGGTTTACAAAACCTGTTCTGGATGACGCAGCCGGAAAAAAATGGTTTTGTACAACGAGCAGACATTGGCAAACCGGACTTGCAGGAAAAAATCATGAAAGATTTCCTGAAAGCGAACCAGAAAAAAATCAAACTGCAGCAGTGGGTGGAAAAGCAAACGTGATTTCATGAAAATCGGATGAAAGGCAAATTGATTTCAGGAAAGTTTTCGCTTTTCCCTTGCCACCTTCGCTGGGCTGTGCTATCCCACATGATAAGCATCGCGGTGCAGTCATCGCATGTAAACCGTAATTTTGGAATGGTCCGTTGAATATTTTCTCCGCGAATCTGGTACTTATCGCTGCTGCCGTAGCCATCGCAGCCGCTGCGCGTACTTCATAGACTCCGGGGAACAACGAAAGTTAACTGAAAACCCCGGAGTCACCTCCGGGGTTTTTTATTGTCTTGAAAAGGAAACCAATGACGACTCTCTCCCACGTGCTGAACAAACAGATGTCTGAAAAGGCGAAGCGAACACCGGATTCGCCGATTAGTTTTTTCATGAAAAAAGCCCTCGAAAATAAGGATCTGATCAGCCTGGCAGCCGGGTTCGTCGATTCCCCATCCTTACCCGTGGAACCTCTGAAAGACGTAATGGAAGAGTTGCTTGCTGACCCGCTGGCAGCACAGGTGGCGTTGCAGTATGGCACCACTCAGGGCTATCGCCCACTGATCGACCAGTTGGTGCAGCACCTGGGCAAGTTAGACCATCTGGACCAGCCCGAACAGCATTTCCAGCCGCACAACGTGGTGATTACCACTGGTTCGCAGCAGTTGCTTTACATGTTGTGTGAACTGATGGTGGACCCGGGCGATATTGTGATTGTCGAATCGCCATCCTATTTCGTGTTCCACAGCGTGCTGGTGGAACATGGGGTGCGTGTCGAACAGGTTCCAATGGACGATGAAGGCCTGCGGGTGGATGCCCTGGAAGATCTGTGCGATGAACTTCGCGAACGTGGGGAACTGCACCGCGTCAAGTTGCTCTATTGTGTCGATTACTTCCAGAACCCCACCGGGTTGACGCTCTCGAAACGACGTCGGGAAGAACTGCTGGCATTTTTGGTGCGTTTGCGGCAGCACCATCATCTGTTTGTGCTGGAAGATGCGGCCTATCGCGAACTGGTCTACGAAGGCGAGAACCTGCCCAGCCTGAAAAGTTACGACAAAGATAACCAGCATGTTATCTATGCGGGAACCTTCTCCAAACCATGTGCACCAGGCTTCAAAACGGGCTATGCGGTGCTGCCCGAAGGTTTTGCCGAGCCGTTGCTGCGAATCAAAGGAAACCACGACTTCGGTTCCAGCCACCTGGCCCAGAATATTATTCATCGTTTTCTCATTTCTGGGAAATACCAGGCCCATGTTGCCCACCTGCGTGGGATCTATCGGGAAAAGCGGGACGCACTGATTGAGGCACTGGAACAGCACTTTGGTGACGTCGCTGGTTGCCGATGGACCAATCCATGTGGGGGAATGTTTAACTGGTTGACGTTACCCGAAAACGTCCCCACTTCGGCGAATAGTGAATTCATGGATGCGGCAGTCGCTGAAGGGGTGATCTATATTCCGGGTGAATTCTGCTATTATTCCCCCGACAACAGCCAGCCAAAACATGAAATCCGCCTCAGTTTTGGTGCGGCACAGCCCAATCAGATTCGAGCGGGCATTGCCCGCCTGCGAAAGGCCTATGACCGAGTGACAAAGAAGGCTTGTGAATCTTCTCCCACCACCTGCAGTACGGGAATGTAGAATCTTTGTTTCTTGAAGTACTGGGCCAATAAATCGAAGTAATGTTCCTTACTTCAGTGGGCGGGATTTCAGGTGATCTTCCAGTTTCAGGTGGGGCACACCTTCTTTCCACCAGTCTGGTGCCGATTTGCCCTGTAAGTGGTGGTCAAAGAATTCCCGCATCCGAATTGCATAGTCTTTGCGGTTCGATTCTACTGCCAGACCGTGGTTTTCACCTTTGTATTGCAGCATCACCACAGGCTTTTCCAGTCGACGCAGGGTGTTGAAATATTCCACCCCCTGGGTAAAGTCGACCGCACCATCTTTATCGTTGTGCAGTAATAAAAGTGGCGTTTCCACGTTCTGAGCATTGAACACAGGTGAATTGCGGATGTAGGCATCCTGCAGTGCCCAATAACCAGCGGTAAAGCGGCCCTGGCTGCTTTCAAAAATCGGCTGGTTGGCAATTCCGGAGTTCCAGTACATGGAACTATACATACTGATCAAGTTGGTCAGTGGGGCACCTGCAATGGCTGCTTTGAAGCGTTTGGTCTGGGTAATCGCATACGCGGTTTGATACCCACCCCACGAGTGGCCGTGCAATGCCATTTTCTGTGGGTCAACCACGCCGGTTTTCTCTGCAGCATCGAGCGCGGCCAGAATGCACTTCACCGAAGAGCCACCGGGATTGTTAATTTCGTAAGTAATGTCGGGCATCAGCACCGCGTAACCGTTACTGGTGTAAATCGATACGTTGAACGCACTGCTGCTGGGTGGGCTGTAACTGTGAATGCGGTCCGACAATTTCTCATAAATGTACACCACAGTGGGGTACTTTTTGCCCGCCTGATAGTTCGCTGGCAGATACAACGCTGCCTGCAACGGTTTCTTGTCGAAACTTTCGTAGTGCAGTACGCGGGTGCCAGCCATCCACAGATAATCCTTCTGCTGTGGGTTGGTGGTAGTCAGTTGTTTGGCGTTTTTGAACGTGCCATCTACCTGGAAAATGTTCGGGCTGTCAATCGCTGTGGTTTTCTGGTACGTGAACAGGTCGGCATTTTTTGCCTTGGCCAACCGTGTGAAATCGGCATCCCCTTCCACAATCGTGGTGAGGGTGGCGCTGCCGGGTAAGCGACGCACGTAGCCGTTTTTCTTGGTTTTCTGCACCACGTATGGGAAATAGATTGGCTGTGCAGGATCGATGCCTTCGCTTTCTGGATTGAGGTCCAGAATCGACTGATAGCGAATGCCATCTTTTTTACCATTCACTGTCAGGTTAGTGCCAGCATCTCCTGTAACAGGAATCTGCCAGATATCCCAGTTGTCGCTGATGAAAACCGATTGGCCATCTTTCGCCCAGCCCATGAACCGGGTTGGTGGGCGATCAACGTTATGGTCGTCTTCGGTATTGATAAAACTGGTGGTGCTTGCCTTGGTAATATTCACCGATTTTTTGCCAGCGAACGAATAATACCAGTAGTTGCCATCCTGATAGTAGAGCAAGCCTTTGCCATCGTTGGAAGATCCGAAGAACCAGCGAATCTTTGTGAGAATGTTTGTTCTTTTGCCAGTGGCAAGATCGACCTGATCGATATTTCGGTAAGAGATTCCATCCAGCGAAGCCTGTAAATCATACGGTGCCGTAATAGAAGCGTACGCATACTGATCTTTAGCAGTAATCCCTACCTGTGGGGCATCTTCGGAGCCAAGAGCAACAGTTTTTTTTGTTTTCAGCGAATACCACGCCAGGTAGTTTTCATTTTTGTCGCGACTTGCATCGAGTGCCTGCTTTGGCTGTAAGCGGGAGTCTTTCCAGTGCCATACCACCACGGCGGGGCGATTGGGATTGTTCGGTGCAGGTGCTGCAGTGGTCGATTTGGGTGGGTTATCGGTTTTCGCAGGTGCTTTGGGGGCAGGTTTTGTTGCTTCTTTCTTTTCCTGTGTTTTGATGCCGAACACAAATCCCTGCAGGTCTTCTGTCCAGCGTGGTTGTCGCTGTGTCACCAGTCCCATGTCTTTGGGGAAGGTTTTTTCCTGCTTGGGATCAAAAGTGATGATTTCTGGCTGTTTGCCGGTGAATTTCACCCCCAGAATGCCGTAATATTTCTCATTTTTCAGTTCTTTGTCTTCAAACGACTTCATCACCGTCAGTGCGGTGCCTTCTTTGTTCCAGTTCAAGCTGGAATAACTGCTGGAGGAGCTTTCCAGCATGGTCAATGCAGCACTGGTGGTATCAAAAATCTGCACCCCACTGCCCACGCCGGCATCGGTGGTGACAATCATTGCCAGCAGATTTCCCGTCTTGTTGAATTCGAAATCGCTGATATTTCCCAGCGGAATCGATTTGCCGGTTTTCAAGTCGTGCAGAATCAAGTCTCGGTTGGTACCCGCACTCGCAGCAATGGGCCCCGTCGCACCTGGTGCCGGTGGGCTCGCAGATTTCTTCGGGCTGGGCCGCAACGCCAGCCATGTTGGAGTTCCTTTGCTCAGCTTATAACTGCTGATATTGTCGAGAATTGTCTGTTTTCCATTTGCTAATTCAACAAAAATCAACTGAGATGTGCCTGCTTTGCTGGCGGTGCACACGAAGAAGTTGGAATCTTCGCTGAAGCCAGGATTACCACGTGCAATATCGGTGGTAATCGTGGTGACTTTGCCAGTTTCCACCGAAGTCAGCAGAATGCGATTTTTCTTCTGATTGCCCACCCCTACAGCGACCCATTTGCCGTTGGGTGCGATATCCTGCGACAGCACATTCTCCCACAGATCAGCATCGGCAAGCGACAGCGTTTTCTTTGTGGGTGGGGCCTTTAATTCTGCCAGCCGTTTTTTCAGGTCGGCAATTTGCTTTTCCAGATCTTCAATCTGTTTCTGACTGGTGGGTGCTGCCTGTGCCCACATCAACGTGGGGCAAAAGGTCATGGCAGCAATGGCCAAATATGATAATACTCTCACAAAATGCTCCTGGCACATCGGTTCTGAATCGGTATGAATGCCGAGTGATCACTGAAATTTGGGCAATTTAGGTAATTTATAGCTTTTCTTCATGAAAAATTACCAAAATCTGTTGGAAAGTCGCTTCCCACCAGTGCGGTAACGTTTCTCCCACGTGGCGCAATTGATACAACCCCTATATCTGAACCTAATTTCGAACATGGTTGGAATATGCGTCTTCTGGTGACTGGTGGGTGCGGTTTTATCGGCAGTAACTTTATCCGTGGTTTCCTGAAGCGAAATCCCGAAAGCACCATCATCAACCTGGATGCGTTGACCTACGCCGGCAACCTGGAAAATCTGGCCGATCTGCACGCCGACGCACGCTACCAGTTTGTGCGTGGAGATATAACAGACGCACCCCTGGTCCAGAGTTTGGTGGGCGACATCGATTCTGTGATTAATTTTGCCGCGGAAAGCCATGTCGACCGCAGCATTATGGATTCCGGACCTTTTTTACGCACCAATGTGATTGGCACGCAGGTGCTGCTGGATGCTGCCCGCAAAGCGAAGGTGCGGCGTTTTGTTCAGGTGTCTACCGATGAAGTCTACGGTTCGCTGGGGGAGACGGGTTTGTTTTCCGAAACCACCCCACTGGCGCCGAACAGTCCGTATTCTGCCAGCAAAGCTGCTGCCGACTTGCTGGTGCGGTCGTATGTGCATACCTTCGGGATGGATGCCATTATCACCCGCTGTTCCAATAACTATGGTCCCTACCAGTTTCCGGAAAAGCTGATCCCACTGTTTATCAGCAATTTACTGCGTGATGAAGTAGTGCCTGTTTATGGCGATGGCATGCAGGTGCGTGACTGGATTCATGTGAACGACCACTGCCTGGGTATTGAAGCCGCCTGGAAGCACGGGAAAGGTGGCGAAGTGTATAATTTCGGCGGCAAGTCCGAAATGCCTAACCTCTTACTGACCAAAGAGTTACTGCGAATTCTTGGCAAGCCGGAATCGCTGATCCGTTATGTGCAGGATCGCCCAGGGCACGATCGTCGATACGCGATTGATTGCAGCAAAGCAGAAGCAGAACTGAACTGGCAGCCCACGGTCAGCTTTGAAGAAGGCCTACAACAGACAGTCGACTGGTATCTGGAGCACCAGGATTGGGTCAATTCAATCCGCACTGGTGCGTATCAGGAATATTACCAGAAGCAGTATGGAATCGATACAGGCAAATGATGTGCGGCACAGCCCGAAGGAATGAAGCAAAATGCGTGGTGTTGTATTAGCAGGTGGCAAGGGAACTCGCCTCGGCGAACTGACCAAAGTAACCAATAAGCACCTGTTGCCGGTGGGGCCTTATCCCATGGTTTACTACCCGCTGAAAAAAATCGTCGGTGCGGGAATCAAAGATGTGCTGCTGGTTTCCGGTACAGAACACATGGGCGATTTTGTGGAACTGCTTGGTTCTGGCAGGGAACACCAATGTGCCCTGACATACCGTGTTCAGGATGAGGCCGGGGGCATTGCTCAGGCACTTGGCCTGGCAGCCACATTCTGTGGGGATAATCGCTCGCTGGTGATTCTTGGCGACAACATTTTTTACGATCCTTTGCACGAATTTGTGAAGAAATCGGATGCCCACCCCGACTGGGCTTGGATTGGCCTGCAGAAAGTGCCCGATCCTGGCCGGTTTGGAGTTGCTGAACTGGATGGCGACCGCGTGATTTCCATTGAGGAGAAGCCTCAGCACCCGAAAAGCGATTTCGCGGTCATTGGCATCTACATTTACCCACCCGATGTGTTTGAGGTAATTAAAACACTGAAGCCCAGCCGACGTGGGGAACTGGAAATTACCGACGTAAACAATCACTATCTGAAAGCAGGCCGCCTGGGCTACCAGATTATTGAAGAATACTGGACCGATGCTGGTACGCTGGATTCGCTGGACTATGCCAACCAGTTAGTGCGAGACAAGCCACCGGTTTTCTGAGATTGGAATTCCCTTCCTACAGATCAAATCAGGCAGGCAACATCGCGTAAAACTTTGGGCCTGGGTGCCTCTATGAACGATGCGGCAATCGCTTTCAAGAAAAAAGAGCGCAATTCAATATTTTTGTTCAATTCAACAAATCTTTTCTTGCAGACAATTACTAAACCCAATTTCATATGAAAATCGGTGTTTTAACGTCTATCATGCGAATCGCGGTTCATGAAACATGATGTTGAGTTGCCAACTCAAGTGTTTAGTACTGGATTCCCGCCTTCGCGGGAATGACGATTGTAGACACAACCGCGGTTGGATCGAAAAATACCAGAAACACCGAATTTCAAACTGATTTTGGTTTAGATCTAAATTGCATGTTTTTACAAATTGAGTGTTGAAGTAAAACGACAATCAGACGGCTGTGCTAACAACCGTCAGAAAGCCGCCCTTTGGAGGACTTTTGAACATGCAAGCAAGCTGTCAATTTAGTTCAATCTTTGTTCCAGGTAAAACTTACGGTGCGGCCTGTTAATCCAACCATATCGATGGTATGGCTTTTAATTTTCGTCGGTGCACCAAACGTTTTTGCCTTCCAGAACTCTATCACATATTTGCTGTTATCATTTGCCAGAAAGTTATAGACACCAGAATCTTTCGTCTGATCTTTGGTGGACAATTCCTTGATCAGTTTGCCGTCCTGATAAATCTTGATCGCCTTCCACCAGGTGATGTTGCTTGGGGTTTTCAGTTGAATGCCCACTTTGTTCGTTTGATTGAAAGCCATTGCCACAGCAATCTGGTCCACGCTCTCAGCGTACTTATTCCCAGATGTCAGATTTTTGTAAGTAAGATCGTAATTCACCACCGTAGCTGGGGCGTTTTTTGTCAGGATCTCCGTCAGAACTTTATTTGCTTCTGCCTGTGAAATCTCTGTGCCATCCGCTTTACAATACTTAGCACTGACAATCCGGTACAAAGAGCCTTCAAAGTCTGGCATGGTGCCTGGTTTTACAAGAAAGTAGCCATTGCGGGCAAAAGAGGTCCCCCAGCTGTTCTGGATTTCCCAGTAGGGCTGGCCAGTTTTGTTGCCCGCCTGGGGATTGTTATAACCAATCAGTGCCACCGCATGACCGAAACCACCATTGATGATGTTTTCATTCACCGAACCTGCAAACACTTCCGTACCACTGAAATCCAATAATTCCTGGGTAAAAGAGTAGGAGCCTACCAAAGGAACATCGCGAGACAGCAGATAACGAATGTAATTCGGATCGTTCCGCACCCATTCTGTGTCTACCACCTTCACACCATAGTTGGCGTTGGTAGCAAATGGAATCACCACCTGCTTCGCCTTTTGCAGAGCATCAGGAATATTCCAGCCTGCGTCTTTGGTTTTGTCGGGTCGTTGGTCATAAAACCATTTTGCATCCAATAGATTCATGCCAGCTTTGGTAAACGCTTTGCGATCAAAACCACGAACTCCACTTTGAAGAATCTGGTTGGAATTAATCATCTGCATGCCCAGAACCGAAGTGATCGACCAGGCAACGCACGAATTGCCACTCTGTTGCATTACTGGCAGTGTACTTGGAATCGCTTCGGTCCCACGCCCGTAGAGAGAGGAGCTTTCCGGTACTGGGGCTCGTGCTTTGGTCGCCCGATCAGTAATCACGGTTACCGGACCGGGGAGGTTTTCCTTCACCAGAACCAGTTGGTATTTCTGCCCACCTTTGCTGATCAGAAATCCTCTTCTACCTTCGGGTGTGTTGGCATCCACGGTTGCACTGCCAACAAATCCGAAGTCTTTATTCCACAATTCCACATAAAACTGTTTATCAAAGCGGCGATAGTTATCTTTGGGCTTCCAGATTTTGTTAACCGCAGCTGTTTTGGTGTTCCCACCTGGAACATAGGCGGTCCAGTTACCGTTCAATCCCGTGCCATCGACGCGGTACTTCAGATATACCTCCCCTGGGGCTTATCGTTGGCATCGCAATGCATACCCAGCACCCAGACGCCATATTTTGTGCTGGGTGCCTGGGCCTGGACATTCAGGGAACCCAGCATCAGTGCCACCATCGCGGTGGGGATGATCAGTTGAAACTTCATCACGTAACTCCTTACAAATTAAGTGTTTGTCGTTGTCGAACATCAATTCCGGCAATTACTTGCCAACTGGGTACTCCCGCCAGATCACTCCCACCCCTCACGAATTTTCATCGTTTTTCATTTTTTTCTGAAAGTCCCACCAATCGTGGGTAAAATCAATTGAGACTTGATCCCACAGTCGTGCTAGCTTCATGGATTCTTCACATTCCATTACCAACTGGATTCGGGATTGGCAGCAAGGCGATCCCAAAGCTGCTGAAAACCTCTGGCAGCGGTTTTCCAGACGGGTGGAAGGTATGGCCAAATCAAAATTACAGCAAGTACCAGGCCGTTTTGGCGATCAGGCGGATCTAGCCCAGGAAGTCTTCGCTGCGGTGTTTACTGGTATTCAGCAGGATCGTTTTCAACAGCTTCATTCCCGTGATGATCTGTGGCAGATTCTGGCCATGGTTACCGCCCGCCGTGCCGCCAACCTCTGGCGGAAAGCAAATGCCGCAAACGAATTGGGCGAATCTGCATGTTCTACCACCGATGAGCAGGTGCGGGTGCTGGAATGTGTTGCAGAACAGTCGGATGAGCAGTTATCCGAATCACTTGGATTTGCCAGCATGGAATTGCTGGAAAAACTCGAGCCGAAGTTACGGCATGTCGCCCTGATGCGCTGGCGGGGCTATTCCAATCAGGAAATCGCTGATGAACTGGGCAGATCTGTGAAAAGCGTGGAGCGATATCTGGCGATGATTCGTATGCAATGGACAGAAGATGAATAACTCTTTGGAACGATTACAACGGATCGACCCACTCTGTGAGGAGTTTGAAGACGAACTACTGGCAGGTGTTGCCCCCCATTATGACCACTATTTGAATCAGGTTGGTGCGGAAGATCGGCCAGTGCTTTTTCGCCATTTAGTCCACCTTCATTGGGATTACGCCAACCGTTCAGGGAGAACCTTCGATTCCAGCCAGCTTCGGGCAGAGCATCCGCAATTTTCGCAGATTATTGATGAAGCAATAGCGGGCAATCAGCCAACAGGTGCTAATTCCACGCTCAATGAATACCACGGCAAAACATACGATCCCCCACGGCTATTGGGGAAATACACCTTATTGCAGGAGTTAGGTCGAGGTGGGATGGGGGTTGTCTGGAAAGCCCAGCAACATGGACTGGATCGATTCGTCGCCATCAAAACGATTAAATCGGCGGGTGATGAATCGGAACGACTGCGTGAACGGTTTCGCGCTGAAGCAATCGCGGTATCGCAGTTGAACCACCCAGGAATCGTCCCGATCTACGAAATTGGCGAAAACGACAGCCAGCTTTATTTTTCGATGGCCTACATGCCCGGTGGCGCCCTTTCAGAACGGATCAAAGATCGCACGTTTGCCTCACTGGAAGCAGCGCGCGTACTTCACAATCTGGCTCAGGCGATTGACCACTGCCACCAACGTGGGATTATCCACCGCGATTTGAAACCAGCAAATATTCTGATCGACACTGATGGAACTCTGAAAATCAGCGATTTTGGCCTGGCATGCCAGGTGGATCGCAATACCGAACTGACCATGACCGGCGAAGTGATTGGTACTCCCAATTACATGTCGCCAGAACAGGTCAATGGTTCCGCAACCCGCCTAAGCGATATCTATTCTCTGGGAGCGATACTCTATCGCCTGCTGGTGGGGCAGCCACCCTTTCAGGCAGCATCACTTCAGGAACTGTTCGAATTATTACTGTATCGTTCCCCGGTACGCCCCACCCAGATCCAGCCTGGGGTCCCACGCGACCTCGAAACGATCTGCCTGAAATGTCTGGAAAAGAATCCCGCACGACGGTATCAATCGGCCCAGGAACTGGTGGCAGAACTGGACCGATATCTTGCAGGCAAGCCGATCCTGGCTCGCCCGATTTCCCGCTTCCAGCACGCCTGGAGGTGGTGCCAGCGGAATCCCGCCATCGCAATACTCTTATCTACCATCATGCTGCTGTTGCTTGCAGGCACGGGTATTTCCAGCTACTTTGCGGTGCTGGCGAATCGTCGCCTGGAAGATAGCCGACAGGCCAACGGACAATTGGTCGTTGCAGAACAGGTAGCACAGCAGAAATCCCGGGAAGCAGAAGCAAAAACGATCCGTGCAAATGCTGAAACAGAGCGGGCATTAACGATTCTGGAGGGCGTGCTGTTTGAAATAGAACCGATCCTGGAAACTCGTGATGATCTGGAAGAACCCCGCCGTCGGATGTTGAAAATCTTATTCGATCATGTGCAGCAGTTAGAAAATCTGGATGGTGCCAGCCCCCGCCTGCAGGTGAACGTGGGCTATATTTTAACGCGAATTGCCAACGTGTATTCTTTTGTGGGTAACGAGAATGGCGAGCATGGTATCACCGCTGCGGATAAGGTCTTTCAGCAGGCGATTGAGATATTTGAATCGCTCCACCGCAAGTATCCCACAGAAAAACAATATGCAGGGTTATTAGGTCAGGCCTACGCACAACATGGCGATCATCTTTTCCACTGGGGAGAGTACCGCCAGGCGAAAACCGTGCTGGAACAAGCACTCCCTATCCTGAAAAAGCTCCTTGATGAGGATCCATCGAATCTGCATCTACTGAAAGACCTGCTCCATACTCAACTGGATTGGATCGGCAATGAAATGTATCTGGGGAAGCATTTGCAGGTGAAACAAAAATTGATTGAATTCCACCAACAAGTGAAAGATCTTGCCAATCGATATCCATCAGATCGTGGCTTTCTATTTCTCGCCATGGAAACCAGCGAACGGATGGGCGATTTATATCTGGCAGTCACCAAAGATTTCGACAAAGTGAAATCCAGCTTTGAAGATATGGATCACTACACGGCCAAAATTATTGCCATTGCACCCGACCCGACAGTCCATGAAGAAGATGTGGCAAACATGCACGAACGGTGGGGCAATTTGTACATGAAGATGGGCGATGGACAAAATGCGTTGAAACGCTATCAGTTGTTTCGCGAAGCGCTGCTGCCGATGGAGGGACGTGCCCCCAACAACAGTGCGGTCCTGCTGGACAATGCAATTGCCTGGCAGAAAATTGCACAGGCATGCCTGATGATTAAGGACGATCAGGCGGCACTGAATGCCTGGAATGAAGCCTTACTCCGAGAGCGAAAATTAATGCAGATCGACCCACGTAATCTGCGGCAGATGCAGTTCCTGGTTCGTGGACTGGAAGGAAAACTGAAAACACTGGTTCGTTTGAAGAATCAGGTGGAGGCGAAAGCTACCTATCAGGAATTGATCAAGGCCCTCCACGATTTTGATCAGCAACAGGAAAAACCACGTTTCCAGGCGAAAATCAGCCAATTGCAAACTGCGTGGCCACAATTTGCAGAAACCGTGCCGTAGCTTCCACCCTCTTCTTTGATTAACCTTGCGGATGGAGTTTCAAGGTCTGCACGGTGGTGCTGGCGATTTCTTCCGCTGTGCAGGCAATTGGCACACTTTCGCCGTTGATCCACAGTGGTAACAGATCGTCGAAGTGCGGCGAAAATCGATTGGCCGATTGCCCGCCAGCAAGACAGAAACGACTGTTCGACCAGTTTCCCACATCAATGACTGTTCGCAGGTTGGGGATCGAACGCACTTCGCCAAGTGGATCGAGCACACTTTGCGAAGCGTGGCACGGAGTGTGTTCATCACCCCCACATGGAATGGGGGCGGGATTAAACACCTTCCCAAGTGGCGTGGGCCCCATCATGAAGTGCTTCAACTTCAATGGCCGGATTTCGCCCCATTGAAACTGTTTAGGATTTGTTCCGTAGTTCTGGTGCAGCATCGTCATCACTTCATCGAGCGCATCGGCAATTTCCTTTGACCAACTGTGGGTAAACCAGTCTGCGGGCTGAGTGTGCAGCAGATGCACCAGGTGGCTGAATCGACGATACACCACAAACGTCACACTATTCAGTGGTGATATCCCTTTGCCAACAGCATACGCCCACGACCTGGGTGCTTTGGCTTTTGCCACACGAATGCACATGCTCGCCATGAACAGCTCATAAATGGTGGCTGCTGCAGAATCTGCTCGCAGGTGGTTATCCCAACTGCCAAGAATGCGAAGAGCTTCCCGCACTCCCGGTCGTGGATCATCATTCGCCAGAACAATATCACGAATCTGCTGCCAGGGAATGCATTCAACGGAACGCTGGATCTCCACGCAGTCTTCCATGTTGATTGATTGCTTTGATGCCAGCGATTTCGTAATCACATCGTGTCGATAACTATCCAGAAAATCACTGCCAAGAAATGCCCCATCCGCTTCAATCCTTGGGCGAGAATTGGCACTGGCCACATAGCCCTCCTTGGGATTGAACACAAACGGCATCTGTTCCAGTGGCACCAGGTCGGGCTCCCAATCAACGGCAGAATCCCAGGCAGCCTGGGGTAAATTACCCGCACAATCCTTGGTGCGTTTCGGCACTTCACCTGTCAGCAGCCAGCCAGTGTTCCCTTCCTTATCTGCATAGACCAGGCTCTGTGGGAAGCCAGGCCACCTGCGGAATGATTCTCGAAACTCGGTAAAGCTTTTCGCTTTCATCGCCGAAAACCAGCCATCCATCGGACGTTGCTGTAACCAAACGGCTTTCAATGAAAGCGCCATCGGTGCCTCGTACAACACTTCATGCACAACCGGGCCATGGTTGGTTTCGTAAACATGGAATGTAACGGGTGCCTTACCACGCACATGGATGGTTTCGACCCGTTTGGTGCACTGCTGGTATTCTTCACCACGAAGATAGAAAAGATCGTCGCCTTCCTGCTTCACTTTCTCCAGCATCAGGTCTGCCTGATCTGTCAAGCCAGCGGTAACGCCCCAGGCAATATGACCATTGTGGGCCGATGGAAACGCGGGAGTACCTGCAAAACTGGCCCCCACTACTTTCCATTCCGGCGTATGAATCGATGCCAGATACCACAATGGTGGAATGACCGGTGCCAGGTGGGGATCGTTTGCCAGGATCGGTCGGCCTGTGCCTGTTCTTGAAGCAGCAATCACCCAATTGTTCGACCCACCTGCAGGTGGGTGCCAGCGTTGCAGTTCTTCCAGTGCAGACCGAAGATCGTTCAGCACAGTACCCATCTGCCCAAGTTTTTCCAGGGGCATGGCGGGATAGGTTTGTCCGGTGCTTTCAAATGCCAGTGGATCCAGTGCCAGCAGTGCTTCCGGCCCATCGTTACAGTAGATCATCAACCGTGCCAGTTCGCTATCCCAGTTGCCGGGCATAAACCAGGTTTGCAGTTTGTTCCATGCCAGCACATCCCACGGTTCCCAGGGGGTGGGGGAACGACGAAGGATTGTAAACTCGTGTGGCTGCTGTCGCCAACCGTGCTGATATCCCTGATTGACACCGGCGACATAGGCACTCAACTGTTCCTGAAATGGTTGATCGAGCAAGTCCCACTGCTGGCGTGCAGCATGATGAAAGCCCACCGTGCGTAACAGGCGATCAACTGGAACTGCTTTTGGGCCCACCATTTCGCTGAGTGTGCCACGTCCTAAACGTTGAATGACTTCCAGTTGCGAAGCCCTGTCCTGTGCGTGGCAGAACCCCAGGCCAAAGACAGCATCACGCTCGTGGGATGCGGAAATGGCTGGAATACCATATCGATCACGTTGAATCAGCACCTCGCTATCGATGCCGGCAACACGCACCTTACCCGCGGTTGTGGGCAGGCGTTTGCCCAGCAACGTTCGCAGTAGTGTTCCAAGAATAGCCATCAGTAAATCTCCCACGGGCAGTGCCGTTAAGTTCTTATTGTTTGCCAAGTTACGCGTATTTCAACCACCGTAAATGTTGGCAACAATCTAAGAATGAACACAAGTTCATAATAAGCAAGACGATCAATAGTGGAAATTATTCCACAAGTTTTTCAACAAAATTTGTAAAATAATGAAACTTTTTCCAAATTAATGCGTTATGTATAGTGAATGGATAATCACGCTCAATACATTTTGGGCGAATGGCAACAATGAGAGAAAAATGAAGGCGCCTACCCTGACTGAGTATCGTTTACTGCGAAAGTTCCTGCTCCCAGGAAATAATCAACTGCACCGCCTGCTGGCACCACGTGGGCTGGCTGTGGTTTGTCGCTGGGCCAAAGCGTGCCTCATCCAGCCGTTGCAGAAAATCCCCCCACCGATCTGAAAGGTGGGGTGTCCTTTCCGCAATCACCTGCACTATTTCCTTGCTGGTCATGCTGGATGTGTCGCATTGCAAACGCTGCGATAAATAAGTCCGCAGAGTTGCCAGGATTTCGTGTGCAGTCAAGTTGTGTCGCTCAAGCTGTTGAATGGCCTGGCGCGTGGCTTTGTACTGCTGCATACGTTTCTTGCGATAACTGTCTGGTCGGCGTGCGTATTGCCAAGCGATGTGCAGTGCAACAATGCTGCTGGGCAGAACCAACCAGACAACCCATACCCACGTTTCCTGTGGGAACCAGGTTTTGCCCACAGGATTCCGCACATGAGCTGGAATATCCAGTGGCTGTTCCACGATTGGTGGTGCTGGCGTTACTGGTTCACGCACCTGAATTGGGATTGCCTTTGCCTGCACCGTGCGAAAGGGAAAGCTGGGAAAATCTTCTGGTTGTGGCCGTTTGGGATCGTAATACGGCAGCGTGAATACCGGGATGGCCTGCACCTGTCTGCTGCGTGGAATGAGTTCGTACTCCCAGGCAAGTTGCTGATTGGCAATGGCACTAGAGATTGTTTTGCAGGTGAACGATTCCTGGAATGCAGCGATCATTCCAAGGTCTGGCTGTGTAACATCGCTGGGATTGATGATGCCATCAATCACCAGGCGGTAGCGTATTGCCTGGTTCGGTTCAAGTTCCGCAGGTTCCGCAGATGGCATGATTGTCACTGTGCTGCCAGCGGCACCATAAAAGGGATCGGGCTGGCCAATGATCGGAATCTTTACTGGCTCGCCAGGTTGTCCCAGGCACAGGCAGGTAAGGAGTGCCAGACTACCAGTCGTTAACACGGCTGTGTTCTCCATCCAAAGTACCAGCACGGTGCTTGCGGCGCTCGCGTTGTATCCGTTCAATCGCGTTCTTCAGCAACAGATCAGCATCCTGATCTGTCAATTGTTGTGGTGCGGCAGAATCGTTTAACACAGGCATACGTCCCGCACCTGGAATGGTTTTGGGCGTTTCTTTGGGCTGGGCCTGGGGGTTGTTTTCTTTGCCAGGCTGTTGTTTTGGTTGCGGATTATTTTCCCCACCATTCTTGGGTATGGTGGTATTGTCTTTCGGTTGCGTTTCGTTCTGCTTTGGTTTTGGCTTCGGTTCCGGGGGCTTTGGTCGGGTGCGTTCTTCCTGTTCCTGTTTTTGTTGTTGGGGAGTAAGTTTTGCTAGTGCCTGCTGATAGAGCAACTTGGCCACCACCAGGTTATGCTGGGCATCGGTGCGAAGCTCCTTGGTTTCGGAGTTGCCAGGTGTCGTGGTATCCAGAATGGTCTGGAAGCACTGCATCGCATCGCGAAACAATGCAATATTCTGCGGGCTGGCCTGATGTAACAGGCAACAGCCCAGGTTCAGCAGGGCCACGCGTGCCCGCTGGGGAGGGATCAATTGGTCTGCAAGTGTGCGTTGAAAATGAAGCTCTGCTTCACGAAATTCCTGCTGCTGATACAAGGCCATTGCCTTATTGAAGGCAACCAGGCCGGGATCGGTTGTTTCTGGTTCTGCACGTTGATACGCAGAAGTTGCCTGCTGCCATTGTTGCTGTTGGTAAGCGGCATTGCCCTGGCGAATCCAATCCCAGGGAGCAAGCTCGTCAGCACCCAGCAATGCAATGATGGCACCCAGAAAAAGCACGCTGCAGAGTTGTCTTTGCATCAGTTATTTCTCCAGCATCCAGCCCAAAAACAACAACATCAGTGCCAGCACACAGAACCAGACGGTGCGGTCCTTTGGCTTGGGAATGGCATCTTCATCCAGCTCTCTGCTGGGGCGATTCGCCAGCACCTGCTGGTACCACGTATCCAGTGGGGGCGTTTCCCGTTCCGAAGCCAAATATTCACCATTGGTGCGGCGGGCAACATCTCGCAGCAGATCCGCCTGCATGGTGGTGCCAACAAAGTCAGCATTATTGCCAGTACCAAGCACCAGCTCGAACGGTCGCGTGGGATCACCAATTCCCACGGTATGGACAGGAATGTTGGCATTGCTTGCCGCACGGATGCCAGTTTCGATCTCGCGTTCGACAGCAGGCCCATCGCCATCGCTCAGCAGCACAATATCCTGATACCCGATAAATTGTGGTTCGTGGGCTTCTACCGCAAGCTGTATTCCCCAACCCAGGCGTGTTCCCGATTCGATTGGTTCATCGGGCTGTGGACGCACTTCAGGTGGGGGCAAACTGGGCGAATATTCGTCAATCCGTGTTCGAAGGTAGTCGTAATCGCTGGTCAACGGACAGACCACGTATGCCTTTGCTGCCACCACGACCAGCGCCAGGCGATTCCCCCCACGTGCCTGCACCGCATTCAGCAATCGGTGCATTCCTTGCTGGGCAGCCTGCCAGCGCGTGGGCATGCTGGCATCGCTCATATCTGCCGCTTCCATGCTTCGGCTGAGGTCGTAGATCAGCACAATGTCGCGGCCCACCAGGACGCCTTCCTGATCACCTTTGCCCCACCTGGGGTTTGCCAGTGCCAAGCAGAGCGAAGTCAGACCGAGGATCAGGCACCACTGGGAGATTCTTCGCCTTCGTCTGGGGATGGTGATGAACTGACCCAGCACAGCCGCATCGCCCAACGCGGAAAGTGTCTTCTGGCGTTGACGCTGGGCGTAGTACAGCAAGCCGCACGCAACCGGAATTGCCAGCAGCCACCACAAGGCCCAGGGATTGCCAAAATACCAAGTCAACGGCGTTCCTTTCTTCCAGAACAGAGTACAAAGCAGTTATTCTGCCAGTATACACAATATTCTCTATTTCGTTGCTGCCTGACATGGTGTTGTTACCATACAATTTACCACGTTCGGTGTGGGATGCTATTGGAGGGTTCTGCACTTGTATTTCTGTATTACCTGCGAAGTTTCATGCCAGTACAACAACGGATTCTGATTGCCTACAACTCGCCGGTACTGCCGGAAAATCACCCCGATGCTGCTTCCGAACTGGACATTCTGGAAATTGTGGAAGGTGTGGAAGAAACTCTGCAGGCATATCACTATCCGTGCAGTTGTGTGGGCTACGATCGTCATCCACGGCCATTGCTGGAAGCGATTAACTGGTATCAGCCCGATGCTATCTTCAACTTATACGAAGGCTGTGGCGATCGATCCGAAACGGAAATTGCCAATGCAGCGTTGCTGGAATGGTTAAACATTCCCTTTACCGGTTCTGGTTCGCTGACTCTGGCATTATGTCGCGATAAAGTTCGCACAAAGCACTTGCTGCAAAGTGCCGGCTTGCCCACCCCACCTTTTATGGTGGTGGAAGGGGAACAAATTGATCCATGGACCCACGCCTGGCCTGCGTTTGTGAAGCTGGCCAATCAGGATGGCAGCCTGGGGATTGATCAGGGTTCGGTGGTAACCAACCAGCAGGCACTGGAAGATCGTGTGCGTCTGCTACAGGCACGTTATGCGGTGCCCATTCTGGTAGAGCAATATATTGCCGGGCGGGAAATTTACGTAAATATGTTTGAATCGGCCACCACCGGACAGTTGCAGATGATCCCACCTGGGGAGTTGCGATACGATTACGAGCAACCCAGCACCAACTGGCCGATCTATACTTACGCTGCCAAGTGGGACCCGGAATCGCCTGAATTTGGTGCGTCTGTCATCACTTCTGGTGTGTCGCTGCCGGAATGTTCCACGGCAATGTTCTACGATATCTGTCGCAAGGCATTCCGCCTGGTGGGATTGCGGGATTATGGTCGGCTGGATTTCCGCATCACCCCGGAAGGTGTCCCCTATATTCTGGAAGTGAACCCAAACCCGTATTTGTACAGCCCCACAATTGTGGATGGATTATCAATGCTGGAACTGCACCACGAGACATTTATTATCGACCTTGCGGTGCGTGCCCTGGCCCGAAGATCTTCTTAAAGGAACCGCTGACTTGAAAACAAACTTACTGGTTGTAAATGCCCACGAGGCAACGTTCGAATGTACTTTTGGCCGTGGTTGCGAGGGGGTATGCTGCAAGAATGGCCGCCCCACGGTAGATGAAGAAGAGATCGAACGGATAAACGATTTGCTGCCTGAGATTATGGACCAATTGGTGCCCGCAGCACAGAAGCTGATCAACAAGTCGGGCATCACAAGTAACCGTCGTAAAGAAGGCTTTCCGATGTTACGGGTGGTGAATGGCTGGTGCATTTTCTTCAACAAGGGGTGCGTGCTGCACCGCCTGGGGATGGAACATGGCGATGCCCTGAAATACAAGCCGCAGGATTGTTCGCTGTTTCCGCTGGCATTCGACTATCGCACCGAAGAATGGTATGTGCGACAGCACGGCACCCGTGGCGAAAAATGGAATGACCTGTTCTGCCTGAATCCGGCAAATTCCAAGAAGAAAGCCGCCACCACGCTAGCAGCAGAGATTGCACTGGTGGAGCGAATCGAATCAGAAGAATAGGGCATGTTTTCTGCACTCCCGTTTGTTATCTGTTTCTGGACAAAAGATGCCGTGCATCGCATCCAATTATTATCATGAAGAAACCAATTGTATATGCTGGAAGAATGCAAAAGCATCATTGTCTAATTTGCGATCTGCCTGTGCTGTCTTTAGCTGGACAGGATCAATCTATAACTGAAACTATGCTCATCCGTTCTGACAAAATGTCTAGTTATGATGAAGGCCCAATGCATACAAAATGTTCAATTCAGTCTGGAATGAATGAAATTATTTTTGAGATGCGTGAGAATTGTAATCTTAATAGCTACTTATTTCTCGAAGAAACTTACGGTATAGCCATGCATGTGTATCTTGAACACATCAATGTATTTGACATTCATGGCAATGCATTTGGAACTAGTTTTCGTCAAATCGCTAAATCTGAAAGAACTGACAATGGTTGGCTTGTGCCGAATTATCAAGAGGCACGTTTGTTAGTGTCCGCCGAGCCAGACATTGAAAATGCACTCACGTTCAAGAAAAATGGAAAAATTTCATTATTAAAAATGATTGATCTGCTAGAGGTGAAAGATTACTTATATTATCCACCTGCTTTGCAAAATGGTTTTTTCTGTTCAGATGACAACTACCCTTCAGGTATTTTATATGGCAAATTTTACTACCACGTTTTTATTGAAGATCACATTATGGACTCTATTAAGAAATTAATTACGATGTCGAAGTCTATGGAATAATACACCTGCAATGCTGCCTCATTATTCTAGATTATTCGGATTAATTATTTTTTCTTGAAAGCGATTGCCGCATCGTTCATAGAGGCACCCAGGCCCAAAGTTTTACGCGATGTTGCCTGATTTGATCTGTAGGAAGGGAATTCCGATCTCAGAATACCGGTGGCTTGTCTCGCACTAACTGGTTGGCATAGTCCAGCGAACCCAGCGTGCCTGCATCGGTACAGTATTCTTCAATAATCTGGTAGCCCAGGCGGCCTGCTTTCAGATAGTGGTTGTTTACGTCGGTAATTTCCAGTTCCCCACGTCGGCTGGGCTTCAGACGGTTGTGTCTACAACCGTCATTCCCGCGAAGGCGGGAATCCAGGACTAAACACTTGAGTTGGCAACTCAACATCATGTTTTGTGAGCCGCGGTTCGCTTGATAGTCGTTAAAACACCGATTTACATATGAAATTGGGTTTAAGGTGGTTCTCAACCAGCCCCACCGCATCTCATCAAATTCTCATGAATAAGCCCATCGGTGCTGAATTTCCCTTGTTTTTTTAGATTAATAACTGTTAAACTGTGTTGATTATCTTTGTTGGTGGTTTGATATGCCCTTCTTTGGTGGCTTTCGTCGCAAATCGATCATTCGCAGAAGCATTCAAACCACGTGGTTTGCCATTGCCATTGTTGTGTTGGTACTGGCGGGTTTCCTGGGCAAAATGTTCTGGGAATCGTACCAGTCTCGCCAGCAATACCGACAGTTATTGGCTGAAATGGATCGTCAACAGCCTGGCTGGCGCTGGCAATCGATGGTTGAGGCAATGCCCAACCTGCCACCTGAAAACAACAATCTGTTGATTATGCTGGAAGCAGAAGAACGGAAAAATAATTATCAGCAATTCACCATTTACAGTGGGCGGTATTACAGCGACATTCTCCGCAGCTACCATGTCCACCGCAGCCAGGAAGAAATTAAAATTCTGGAAGAATTTCTGACAGGAAATGAGAGTTCTTTTCATTTATTAAGAAGGCTTCATGAATTTCCGGATGGTCAGATGCAGGCCAAAGCCAATATGTTGCCCAAAGGAACTTCAGACGACACGTACCTGAACAGCATACTGACCTGTGCCAATTTTCTGCGGCTGGAATTCGAATATCGGTGCCACCTGGGCCAGAAAAGTGCCGCACTGAACGTGCTCCGCTCAATGGTGAACTGCACCGATTCGATTAATTTTTCCACCGGCTTACGTGGGCATATCATTCGCTGCAATGTTCTCATTAATTTATGCTGGAGTGCGGAACGCCTGTTGGGTCTGTTTGAATTAACAGAATCAGAACTAGTTCAATTGTCGCAAATCCTTACTGATATAGAGTTTACGAAGCGATTTCAGGAAAGTTGTGCCGGGGAGCGAGCACAGATTGCGTTTCTGTGCGAACAGCTTAGCAGTGGGGAATTAAGTTTGAAAGAATACCTGCGGGAGTACTTTTCTTACACGATGACCCCACCTGAGTACCAGTACTGGCTAAATTACTCCCACAACTGGTCCGAAGAAATCCTGAATTTGCTGCGGCATGCCAACCGCATTGTTGAGGCATCGCAGATGACGCCAGAAACAATGCTGGGTTTTTTGCAGCACATCAGCCGCCCACCTTATATTCAGGAAGACAAAAAACACCATCAGTTGCTCTCTCGCCTGCACCAGACAGACCGCATCGGTTTCGATATCTACCTGCGTGGGCTGGCAAAACTTGGTAGCCTGCAGGGAGCAATCCAACTGGAACGTTATCGTCTGCAGCACGGTTACTGGCCTGCAGATCAGGTAGAATTAGAACGCTTCAGTGGGGCGTTGCCGGCAGATCCTTACAACAGCGAATCATTAAAAATGCATCATTTTTCTGGTGCGGTTTCTATTTACTCGGTTGGGATAAACCTGAGAGACGATTTTGGCTGGGTTCACCCGCGCAAAGTTTTCTTTACCACGTCTGGTCGCCCTGGTGAGCGAAATAGTTCCGGCGATATCGGTACACTGCTGTGGCATCCGGAACGACGCGGTCTGCCACCTATGAAGGCAGAACTCAACCCTCCGAAGATAACAAATAACGTTATTCAGCGAAACGCGTTGATTCCCTATGAGTCACCTGGAATTGAGCTACCAGCGTCATTGGAATTGGCAGAAACAGGCCCGGCACCTCGCGAAGTTTTGGTGGCACCTGAAAGCCAGCCCATACCCGTGGGCGGCCGATAATTTCTTCAACGCCATAATTCCTATCATTTCTCAGTGGATTCAGGTAAAGTCCATTTTGCACCACAATATTACCATTGAATAATATCGCATTATTGCAATATGAAAATTGAATCCTTGCCGAGTGCGGCACTGATTCCGGTACTGGATTTGCGGCAAGGTCTTGCTGTGCAGGCAGTTGCGGGCGATCGTGCTAATTATCAACCCGTTGAATCGGTGCTATCAACTACCACAGACCCGGTAGAACTGGCACAGGTAATGATTGAAAAAGTACCATGCACCACCATCTACTGTGCGGACCTGGACGGAATTATGCACCATCGGCCCCAATGGGGGTTGTTACAAAGATTTTTTCAGCTTTCGGTTCCGTGCTGGGTGGATCTGGGAATTTGTACACAAGCTGAAGTGCAGCAAGTAATCGAACTGGGAGGTGTGCCCGTGATTGGCCTGGAATGCACCACCGGTCCGAACCATCTTTTGGAATTACTTCAAGGCACCGATCCCATGCAGGTGATTTTTTCGTGGGATCGGAAAAATGGGCATTTCCTGCACCAGTGGCACCAACAGCCGACTCTCGAGGAATTGGGCGAAGTGCTTATCAATCAAGGACTTACACGCTGGATCTGGATGGATCTGGATCGCGTGGGCACCCACCAAGGGCCGGATTGGGAGATCGTTTCGCGACTGGTTTCAAGATTCCCACAGGCGGAAATCACGCTCGCAGGTGGGGTTCGAAATGCCCACGATCTACAGGAATTAGCCACACACGGAGTAAAGAATGCCCTGGTTGCCAGTGCTATCCACCGTGGCGTTTTCATCAAATAAAGTGCATCCCGGCGTGCGAATTTTCACATTTCCTGAAAATTTCACTCTTCTGGACTGTGCGAGAAGCAGTCTGCTAGTACAACTAGGCGAGTAAAGCGATTGAGATTTTTTTTCGATTTTCGGGAATAAGTTCCCGCGAAGTGAATCCTACTTTCAGGAATCGGAAAATGGATCGTTCACCGGGCACCAAGGTGAACTTAACTGTGAGGAAACATCGTGAAGAAGATTTTTTCGTTGATGGTTGTTGCCTGTTTGGCAGTTGTTGGGTGTGATGAAACTACCTCGGGAAGTGGCAGCGCCTCCGGCTCCAAAGCTACTCCTTCGAAATCTGCAGAAGCAAGTTCGAAGTCCTCTGAAGGAAGCAAGGGCTCTCCTGCAAAGTCTCCTGAAATGCCAGCAAAGAGCCCAGAAGCCGCCAAGACCCCGGCTCCTGCAAAGACCCCCGATGTTCCGAAACTGCCTCCCATTGACCCACCCGCAAAAGATCCAAAAGATGCCCCCAAAGACGCTCCCAAGTAATTGGAATTAGAACTGTTGTTGATTGTTTTGATGGATATAGTGCACGATGTGTGGTACGCGTGCTTTCTATAGTGGTTGTTATTTTCTAAAAAAAAGGAAAAGAAGATGAAAAAGATTTTTGCTCTGATGGTTGTTGCTTGTGCATTGTTCGTGAACGTGGGCTGCGATGAAGAACCCAAATCCGGCAGCGGTAGCGGTACCCCTGCAGGTAGCTCGGCAGCAGCAAGCCCAGCCAAATCCTAATTATTGTTAGGATTAGAATGGAAACATTCGGAAGCCGGCCTTTGGCCGGCTTTTTTTATGCGCATTGATCTTGTTCCACCTTTCCTTGTGAGGGAAGGGCTAGGGGGTTAGGTTGCCTTGACCTCGCCCCGGCTTCGCCACCCCTCTCCTCGCAGGAGAGGGGAAAAGATTGCAAATTCAGAATACCAAAACTGCATTAAACCAAAATGAGTTTGAAATTCGGTGTTTCTGGTATTTTTTGATCCATCCGCGGCTAACACCGTCGGCTCACAAACCCAACCGAGGTTAGGTTTCAGACGGTCGTGTCTACAACCGTCATTCCCGCGAAGGCGGGAAACCAGCACTAAACACTTGAGTTGGCAACTCAACATCATGCTTTGTGAGCCGACGGCGGTAGCCGCGGTTCGCTTTGAAAATGTCTTCATAGCCCGCAGCGCCAGCCAGGGAATTTCTTTTTAATGAACGACCGCCAAGACGCCACGTCGCCAAGAAGACAAATTTCTTCATTAATTCCCAAAGGACAATACGAACCTGAAGCGTAAGGAAACGGAATTTACATTAGCCCGCGGTTCGCTTGATAGACGTTAAAAACATCGATTTTCATAAGAAATTGGGTCTAGTTATCAAATCCCTGTCTTGCTCCCCCTTTCCTTGCGAGGGAAGGGCTGGGGGTTAGGTTACAGCAAACCGTGATCGGCCAGTGCCTGCAATCCCGATTGATGCCGGCAATACTGGTGGCGTAAATACCCCAGGCATTCACACGATTGATCAACAGGAGTGCCAATGCGTACTGCATACACGGGCCCCATCCCTAATGTGTGAACCAGAAAGCCGCGCCCACCAATTTCACAAGGAATTTCCACGGCGGTATACAATACTACTTTCTTCTTTGCGGTAATTCGAAAGACAAAAATCCCGTGTCTATCCGGTTTGCGGAGCAATGCCACGCTTCCCCGTTGTTTCGGCTGTGGGTCTTTCGGCATGACATCACCGCAGTGGGTGGGTACAATAAACAACGTTCGTTTTTTTGGGTAATCAGTCGTATGCAGCGTTTTATGTTCAAATCAAAGATTCACCGTGCCACCGTGACCGATTCGAATCTGGATTATGAAGGCAGCCTGACCGTGGATCCGGATTTACTGGAAGCGGCTGACATTCTGCCCTACGAGCAGATCCATGTCTGGGATGTTACCAACGGTGCCCGATTGGTAACTTATGCCCTGGTGGGGACTCGTGGTAGTGGTGAAGTTTGCGTGAATGGTGCTGGTGCCCACCTGATTCACCCAGGTCACATCGTCATTATTGCCACTTATACCAGCTTAAACAGTGAAGAAGCGGTCGGATTCGAGCCCACAGTGGTGCAAGTAAACGAAAAAAATGAAATTCGCGAATTATCACCAAAAACGAAAACCGATCCGAAAGATAAGAAAGACGATATCCATGCGGATTTGGAAATTACCACCATCCCACCCCGTGAGCTGCAGAAGTAAGTCCGGTTTAATTTGAATGTCCTATGTCCGCGATAGCAATTTGTACCCGGAAACTGGCTACAAACTTCCCGGAATTTTCGCTGCCTTGCGCTGATTCTCTCCGCATACCAGTTATAAAAACTGTCAACCGCAAGCTGGGAAGGAACCAATGTCTGAGAATCATCTCATCGATTACCCCAAATTTCAGGAACGTCTGGTGGAAGCGCTTCGCACTGCCTGGACGGAAATTCGGCAACAGCGCCCCACGGAAACGTTTTATCTCTTTGGACTGGAAACAGATTCCGACCTGACCGATCTGAATCTTTTTTGCAATACGAACGAAGAAGCAAAGTCAGATCAGGATGACTATACGATCGAACGGTGGTTCTACGAAATTGAAGAATCCCCACTTTACCGGGCGGGCAAGGAACAGATTGAACCGCTGGCCAGAGAATTGAATGGGTATGTTTACGAAGACCATTCTGATGACCCGCCGGAAGCATTTCAGCAACGGAAGAAAACGTTATTACAGGTGTTTGAGAATGCACTTTTTGCACTTGATCGGGAATCATTTTTTGCACCGGAACAGGAACGCAGCAACGTGCTTTTAATGATTCAGTTTACCGACCCCGATGACGCTGAGTGGGACTACACAATCGAAGCAGTGAAGCGGTTAAATCCCGAATCTGCCTACCAGCCGTTCATGGATGCCATCGAAGTGGTAGAACAATTGCAGGAAATGGACGATGAACGGCAGGAAGAGATAATTTCGATTGCCCAGGAGTTTCTGAAAAAAGAAGGAAAAGAATTTCAGGATACGCTGACAGCCGCACCAATTTTGAATCCAGCGATCAGGAAGCAGTTACTCCAGTTACTTCCAAATTCCCCACCCGATACCTCAATCTGGCAGGTGATGTTCAGCAAACCGGGTGCGTCAGACCAACCAACAATTGATAACACCCTCATGGTGATTGTGGAAGAAAGCACAGGAAAATGTGCCCTGATCGCCTTATGACAACAAATCCACGGTGGAACTATTTTCCCTGTTCACGGTAGAGTCTTGCGGCCAAACCCTTCCCTCCCGATACCTTGTTCACGCTGCGGGCGATGAAGGCAAAAACACAACCGCCGCAAACAAATTAATTCGTCCGTCGCTAACGTTTTTGATCGGGTAGGCAAATAATTGCAAAATTCCGTCGCTCATGCTTCAATTCGTTTGTTTTCTTGGCGACTTGGCGTCGTGGCGGTCACATTCAATATCAACCCTTGCTCACACAGCGAGCGATGAAGACAAAAACGCAACCGCCGCAAACAAAGTATTTTGTCCGTTGCTGACTCTTTTGATCGTGTAAGCAATTCTAACAATCGATTCCAGACTGGAAGAATCCGGTTGAGCATAGATGAAGTGAATCCCGCGAGTAAGTGATCAGTTAGAATTGAAGTGCGTGTACGTAAAAAAACCCACTTGGTTTTATCCAAGTGGGTTTAATTTATCAATGCAATTTGGATGGTACGGGGTAAAAGAGTCCAGAGTGTACATGTCGACTATTCAGCAGAGAGGCTCGTGAAAGCATCAACTGAATGTCATGAATCAAATCCTTTTAAAGGAGGTGATCCAACCGCAGGTTCCCCTACGGTTACCTTGTTACGACTTAGTCCCAATCAAGGGTATCGGATTCGGCACTTAGCGCGACTTCGTCCGCTCCCCTCTTTCGTGGCTTGACGGGCGGTGTGTACAAAGCTCAGGAACACATTCACCGCAGTGTTGCTGACCTGCGATTACTAGCGATTCCAACTTCACGGAGGCGAGTTGCAGCCTCCGATCTGAACTGGGGCGTGTTTTTTGGGATTTGCTCCGTCTCGCGACTTGGCTTCCCTTTGTTCACGCCATTGTAGCACGTGTGCAGCCCTAGACGTAAAGGCCATGATGACTTGACGTCGTCCCCACCTTCCTCCGGTTTGACACCGGCAGTCCCGCTAGAGTCCTCAGCATTACCTGTAGTAACTAACAGTAAGGGTTTCGCTCGTTATGCGACTTAACGCGACATCTCACGACACGAGCTGACGACAGCCATGCAGCACCTGTAGTGGGTCCTCCTATTGCTAGGAATCACACCCCGTTTCCGGGAGTTACCGCCCACCGCTATCGCACATGTCAAGTCTAGGATAAGGTTCTTCGCGTAGCCTCGAATTAAGCCACATGCTCCACCGCTTGTGTGAGCTCCCGTCAATTCCTTTGAGTTTCAGCCTTGCGACCATACTCCCCAGGCGGGGTACTTAATACTTTTGCTTCGACAGTAAAGCCATGTTACCCTACTATCTAGTACCCATCGTTTAGGGCTAGGACTACCGGGGTATCTAATCCCGTTCGCTACCCTAGCTTTCGCGCCTCAGCGTCAGAAAAGATCCAGCGTACCGCTTTCGCCACCGGAGTTCCCATCGATATCAACACATTTCACCGCTCCACCGACAGTTCCGCACGCCCCTATCTCACTCTAGACATCCAGTATCCAAGGCAGTTCCACAGTTGAGCTGTGGGATTTCACCCCAGACTTAGACATCCGCCTACACGCCCTTTAAGCCCAGTGATTCCGAACAACGTTCGCTCGGTTCGTCTTACCGCGGCTGCTGGCACGAACTTAGCCCGAGCTTACTGAGGTTTGATCAAGTTTCCCTTTCTTACCTCTTTCGTACTTTACAACCCGAAGGCCTTCATCGTACACGCGGCATCGCTCGTTCAGGCTTTCGCCCATTGACGAAGATTCTCGACTGCAGCCACCCGTAGGTGTCTGGCCAGTGTCTCAGTGCCAGTGGCGCGGATCGTGCTCTCACACCCGCTACGCATCTTCGGCTTGGTGGGCCGTTACCCCACCAACTACCTAATACGACATGGGATCCTCTCGAGACGAAATTCTTTCATATCCAGCGGATGCCCGCCAAACATATCGTAATGGATTACCCATCCGTTAGGAAGGCTATACATTATCCCGAGGTAGATTCCCCATGCATTACTGCCCCTTTCGCCATTTCCCCCAAGTGCAAGCACCCAGGATTCATTCGACTTGCATGCCTGATCCATGCCGCCAACGTTCGTTCTGAGCCAGGATCAAACCCTTCACAGTGTGTTTATCTTTTCATGACTTTCATCATGATTTAAAACGTGAAATAGCTTGATTTCGCCAGCTAGACATCACTCAATTCATTGACTCATCTTTTACAGATTTCATCAGAATCGTGATAGCTAACCAGCTAACACTCTTCCTCTGTTACCCTAAAAGTCTCACAAGATCCTTATTCAGTTTCTTAAATGACTCGTAACACATCCAAATTGTCAAAGATCAATGTTACAACCGACTTCGCTTCACTTCCGTCTCAAACGTTTCCGTTTTTGACTTCGTCGAAGTTTCACTCGCGTTGTGAAATTAATATTACCCGTTCCAGAAGGATTGTCAACAGGTGGGAAGAAAAAAATTGGGAAAAAATCCCCGCATGCCCCGAAAGCACTGCTTTCTTAAGGGATGAACTCTTTCCAAATGCAGCATTTCAGCCGATTCGCCCTGGCGGAAGTCCTTATTTCATACTGGTAAAGGATAATCGCCCCTGTACAATATCATCATGATCCGAATGTTTGGGTTTGTCAACAAAAACTTTTGTTTCTCACGGATTTTTTACTTTATGGCCGTCCCCAATGTCTTAATTCTGCGTGCACCTGGTACCAATTGCGATCTCGAAGCCGACTTCGCCTTCCAACAGGCGGGTGCGAATACCGAACGCATCCACATTCAGCGGCTGCGGGAAAAACCTGCTTTGCTCCACGATTTTCAGATTCTCATGCTGCCTGGGGGCTTCAGTTACGGTGATGATGTGGCTGCGGGCAAAATTCTGGCCGCACAGCTTGCCCATTTTCTCAGCGACGAACTCCGAAAGTTCCGCGATCAGGAAAAATTGATTCTCGGTGTCTGTAACGGCTTTCAGGTGCTGCTCAAGGCGGGCCTGTTGATCCCAGCCGATGAAGAGGGCCCGGTTGCCACGCTCGCCCACAATACATCGGGCAAATTTGAAGATCGGTGGGTGCACCTCTCGGTGCAACCCGGAAATTGCCCATTTCTCAAAGACCTGAACCATATGTATGTGCCGATTGCCCATGGTGAAGGGAACTTTGTTTGTCGTAAAGAGTGGATTCTGAAGGGGTTAGAGCATGTTGGCCAGCTTTGCCTGCGGTACAGCACCCCTAGTGGTGGGCCAACGAATGGCTATCCGGATAATCCCAATGGCTCGCAGGGCGACGTGGCCGGGATGTGCGACCCGACAGGTCGGGTTCTGGGCCTGATGCCGCACCCCGAACGCTTTATTCTGCCCACCCAGCACCCACGCTGGACGCGGGAAGGTCTCAAAGAACATGGCGAAGGGCTGCCTCTGTTCCGCAACGCGGTGGAGTATTTTCAATGAATTCGCCCAACGCCCACCTGACAAAACTGGTTGAACTGGCACTGCAGGAAGATCTTTCAACCGTGGGAGACCTCACCAGCCAACTGTTTATCGCACCAGATCAGGTGGGGAGTGCCCAGTTTGTTTCCAGAAGAACTGGAATCGTTGCTGGCTGGCACGTCCTGGCGGAGGTTTTTCGGCAGGTCGATCCGCAACTTCTTTTTCAGCCAGTACTTACGGAAGGTTCCACCATGGAACCCGGCCAGGTGATTGCCACGGTGACAGGTTCTGTCCGCTCCATCCTGGGTGCGGAGCGTACCGCACTCAACTTTTTGCAGAGATTGTGCGCAATCGCCACGCTCACAAGAACTTACGTCGAAAAGTTGGCAGGATTACCAGTCCAGATCCTGGATACGCGAAAAACCACCCCAGGCTGGCGTGAAATTGAAAAACATGCGGTCCGGATGGGTGGCGGCAGCAATCATCGCATGGGACTTTATGATGGAATTCTCATTAAAGATAACCATCTCGCAGCGATTGCGGGCAGCAAACTGGAAAAACTGGCCCAGTTACAGCCACTGATCGAGCAGGCCAGGCAATCCCACCCTGGGATCACAATAGAAGTGGAAGTGGACACCATCGACCAGTTTCAAGTGGTGCTGCCCATGAAACCGGACATCATTCTGTTGGACAATATGCCAGTGAACATCCTGAAGCGGTGCGTGCAGATCCGAAACGAACAAAATAGCAGCACCTTACTGGAAGCATCAGGCGGGATCACGCTGGAAACACTACACCAAATTGCACTGACTGGTGTGGATCGCATCAGCACCGGTGCCCTGACCCACTCCGTAAAAAATCTGGATATCGGCCTCGATTATTTGCTGTAATTTTGCCGCCGGCGAAGAATGATCTTGCAATGGATTCCCGCCTACACGGGAATGACGGTTGTTGCACAACCGCTTTGAGAAATCGACGTGCGTCATTATTCCGGAGAATCCAAGGCAGTGCGTGGGTATTCCGGAGGGAATCCAAGACAGAAAAGCGACATTCAGTCATTCACACCTTGCGAACAGCGCTACCTATCCACTCTGCCCAGTTGAGCTACTGGAACCGACACTCCGCCCTCTGCTAGCAGAATTTTCACCAATAAGATAACGGAATCTCTTACAAATGGATGCAGATTTGATGCGTTGTCTCGTTTTTCTTGCAGCATGGGCCTTCAGTGGCGTGCTGCCTACTTCAACTTCAGGTGCAGAACCGATCAAACCAGTGCGGGTGGAAACAATTTCCCCCATCCGTAATGCCACTTTTAACAAAAACGGTCAGGCCAAAGAACGGAAACAGGGCGGCAACCCACGTGAAGTGAATGGGATGCTGATTTTTGAAGGCTCGAAAGATGGCGACCGTCAGGTGGATCCGCAAATTGCTGTGGGTCCGAAGCACATTCTGCATGGCACCAACAGTGGGCTGGTAATCTACGACAAAAAGGGCAATTTCGTACAGGGTGTGCGGCAAAATGCGTTCAACGATGGCATTGACCCCAAACTGTACTACGACATCCACAATAAAATTTACGTTTTTGACCTGTGGGTGTACTGGGACAAGGCGAAAACCAAACCAGTCAACATATCCGCTTCCGAAACAGACGACCCCACCAAAGGTTGGAATACCTATCCGGTGCCCGCACCCGGTGGTGTGGATGGTGGGGGAATTGGCCACAGCCGCAAGTGGGTTGGCTATTCCTTTCCCGGTGGGCCAGAACAGACATTCGTGATGTCTTCTGCCGCCGTAAAAAGTGGCAAACCTGCAAAAGTCTATCACTTTGCAGGCAATCTGGGCCACCCAGTGAACACGCTGGACGCCATTGACGACTTGTACTTCATCGCATTACGGTCGCGGGATATCGTCTTTACCCGCGTGGGCGACGCAGGCGATGGCACACCAGTGGTGAAAGAAGTGATTTCCAAACCGCACGGCTTTGCCAATTTTGGTTACCCACCGCCCTCCCCGCAAAAAGGCACGAAATTAACCGTGGCTTCGGGCGACCGAAACCCGAAAAGCCTGGTCGTCTACCACGGTTCTGTCTGGTTTTCGCAAGCGGTCAACGTCAACGGTCGCAGTGCGGTGCAGTGGCACCAATTCAAGCTGGACGGCACCAAAGTACAGTCGGGCCTGATTGCCCACCCAACAAACAGCTACATTCAAACCACCCTGGCGGTGAATAAGAACCAGGATGTGCTGATCGGTTTTCAGGAAACCGGGCCGGATATGTTTGTCAGCCCACGCTGTGCGTTGCATAAAGCCACGCACAAACCTGGAGAAGTGGGCGAAATCATTAAACTTGGCGAAGGCCGCGGAGCCACCGCAGGTGGCCCATGGGGCGACTACAGCGGCACCGTAGTCGACAGCGAAAATATGCTCGATCTATGGACGATTCAAAGCATTGCCAGCGACAAAGGCAAAGGCGAAACAGTGATTGTGAAAATACCAGGAACTGGGAAGTAACAGACAAACACGCCCCAAGTGGAATCAGGGGAATACTTTTCAGAGGCTGCTGGATTACTTGAGGAACTCAGGCAACGAACCCGGGCTTGATGCCTAACGTGGTGCTTTCGGCAAGCGGCCAGCTCCTTGTTGTTGCGCACTAATGTTAGCGCCTGAATCTTTCGGTTCCACTTTCACATTACTTGATGGCACTTCATCCGATTTTGAACACCCGAAAACAGTTGCTATCCCAATACTGAAAACACTTAACAAAGTAAACTTGCGAACAATCTTGGTCATGTGATGATTCCGTGTAGTGTGCTGGCACTGTAGTTTGCTAGGCTGCCGATGTACATGCAGTCCATTTGCCAGAAAAGGTTTATCTGGCATTCCACCTCAGCACTTTTATCTGAACTTTCAATAGAAATTACTTACTTTGATTAAGGCAAATTATTCGTTTCGCCCCCAGCACGTGTGCTAAGCATTGGCAGAATGTTGTTGTTGCTGTACGTGATCATTCGCACAGAGCCATCACCCATCAAAAATTGTGCACCTGCGGTATGAAAACTCCAATAGTGGGCAGCATCGCAGCTTACCTCTGGTCGGCCAGGCTGCAAGCCGATTTTTTGCGCGGCAGATGTACCACAACCGAAGTAGTTCGCCACAGCGAGATCATTTGAAGTCAATACACAGTCTGCATTGCCTCTGCCATCATAACCATATGCAGTGAACCACCAGCCAAATTCCAGATTTGTATTCGGTGGTCGCTCTCCCACCATGATGGTATTGCTCGTTCAATCCGTAATATGGGGCAGTGCCACCTTGGAACCCATGTATAAAACACCATCCATCGATGTTGAAGTGGTGCCAGAATTGCCCAGATAGCCCGTTGTGGCTTGATCGGCGATGCCGTAGGGGGCTCCGGAATATACTTGATTGCCACGTGAGTCTGAAGGACAGATATACATACTGACTTTGAGTGCACAAGTAGGATTATGCCACGAGTAATGATCTGTCTGGGCAAATGCCTGCCCCTGTCGATAAGCGTTGTCTTGTTCAATGTATGGCAGAATGTAGTTCATCCACGACCATGCACCTTCGTACGGCGGACTGTAAGCAGCACTCCAAGGAGACTGACCTTGCGGAAGCGCATAGTACGTATCATGGTAGGAATGTAATGCCAGCCCCATCTGCTTCAAATTGTTACTGCATTTTGCACGATTTGACGCTTCGCGCACTTTCTGAACTGCGGGTAACAGCAATCCAATCAGGATTGCAATGATCGCAATCACAACTAACAGCTCAATGAGCGTAAAACCACGCCTTGAGCGAACCAGATTCCAAGACATAACCGACCCCCTAAGAAAAAGGATTGCGTAGCACTGATAGCCACGCCAGTAAATAGTCGACAATAAATGGGAAGAAATGCCAAATCAGAGAGGAGCAATCCATTTATCAATCAGGAGTCTACAGGTGTAAGCGACAAGTTGTCAACTGAAAAATTTTTAATTAGTTTCATTTTCAAATAGCAACCTTTTAGGATGTGATCAGTCCGAAATCTACCTGACAAACGACAGCAGCAGCATATCCAAACCACCAGATTGCGTGTGGTCAGTCTCTCAGGTGCGTGGCACAAGCGTGGCTTCACATCCCATGTACCAAACCACGTTCATTCACCCATTCCCATTCTGAGGTGGTTTCACAAAGCCGCTTTTTGGCTCATTTTACCTATCATACCTTCAAGCGAGGTGGGGTATGAAGGCGGTTTGGTATCAGGCGGGGTTGCGGTTTGAATGTACCATGTGTGGGCGGTGCTGCACTGGCGAACCTGGCTTTGTGTGGGTCAGCGATGAGGAAGTGACGGCACTTGCTGAGTTTGTGGGCGAAGAACGCGAAGTGTTTGAAGCAGTCTACACCCGATTGCACCGTGGGCACCGCACGTTACGCGAAAAAGCCAATAACGATTGCGTGTTTTACGATCCGGCCAAAGGCTGCACCGTCTACGAGGTGCGACCCGTGCAGTGCCGCACCTGGCCGTTCTGGGAAACCAACCTGAAAACGCCCGCCCGCTGGCAGGAAGTGGCTGAAAACTGCCCGGGGTGCAACGTGGGCGATATCATTCCTGTAGAGGAAATTACCCAACGCTTAAACCAGTTTCGGTTATGAATATTCCAGAACTGTCACCGGAACAACGCACCGCACTGCAGCAAATCTATACTGAAGTGGCTGCCGATATTGCCCAGGCGGGGCCGGTGTGCGATGCTTCTGGACGGTGCTGCCGTTTCAAGGAATATGGCCATACCCTCTTCATCAGCCATATTGAAGCAGCTTTTCTGCTGGAAGATTGCCCACCTTTCCCCGCACAGAACGATGGTGCGGGTTGCCCGTTTCAAATTGAAGGCCTGTGCACCGCACGTTCCAATCGACCGTTGGGGTGCCGCGTCTACTATTGCGACCCGAATTATGAAGAAACGGGCAACGCGATTACCGAAAAGTATCTGCAAAAACTAAAACAGTTGTCCGATCGTGAAAATCTCGGGTGGGGCTACGCACCACTGCACTATTTTTTGAACTCCGAAGCCGCCCAAAGCCGTGCGACCACCCGCAAAGAGCCTGTTTCGCCCGAAGTACTTACCAGACAATCACTTCCGGTGATTGATTCCCCCCTGGAGGAAACACCATGAGTCGATTTTTTGTTGTGGTTGGATTATTGTGGGGCACCACGTTCGCCAGTGCGGCAGACTGGCCCCAGTGGTTGGGCCCCAAACGCGATGGTTCCAGCACCGAAGTAGTGCCTGCATGGCAGGGCGAACTGAAGGCGGACTGGTCCATCGACGTGGCAGAGGGGAACAGTTCCCCTGTTGTGGCAGACGGCAAACTGTTTATTCATGCCATTGGCAAAGATATTGATGAAGAAATGATGAGTGCCTATGATGCTGCCACAGGAAAATTATTGTGGCAGCAGAAATATGCCAAAACCAAGTTCAAACCGTTGTTCGGTGTGGGCCCACGTGCGACACCAGTTGTGGATGGGGAATTGGTTTTCAGCCTGGGGAACACCGGCACGCTGGTCTGCTACTCAGCTGCCACTGGCAAAATTGTGTGGCAAGCGGAAACACTGGCGACACCCAGCAAAGATAATCTGTTGTTCGGTGTTTCTGCATCCCCCATCGTGGTGGGTGACCTGGTTGTGGTGCAGACCGGCCAGAAAGGCAGCGTCGGCACCGTCGCCTACAACAAAAAGACCGGCAAAAAAGCATGGACTGCGGGCAAAGATGCCTCCAGTTATGCCGCACCGATCTGGATTAATAACCAAATCGTTATGTTAAGTGGGGCCCACCTGCAGGGGATTAATACCAAGGGTGAGATCGTCTGGAAGGTGCCATTTCGCGATCTGCTGAACGAAAGTTCCACCACGCCAGTGTATGCCGGTGGGCTGTATATTGCCTCTTCGGTTACCGCAGGTGCCGTGGGTGTGCAGGTAACTGGTTCCGGCGATAAAATGGAAGCCAAACAGGTCTGGAAGAACAATAAGCTGACCTGCTATTTTTCCACACCTGTCGCGGTTGACGACAAGCACATGTACATGGCCACGGGTGTGGCATCGCTGACCAAGCCATCCATCATGTTGCGGTGCGTCGAAATTGCCACTGGGAAAGAAATCTGGAACAAGCCGGATATCGGCAAATACCACGCCGCACTGCTGAAGATGGGCGATGGCAAACTGCTGATGCACGATGACCAGGGGAATCTAATGCTGCTGGCACCGAATGTGACGAAATATGAAGAACTGGCCCGTACGAAAGCCTGCGGCCCCACGTGGGCCCACCCGGCAGTGGCCAATGGCAAGATTTATGTGCGAGATGAAAGCACCTTGAAGTGCATCAGCATTCCGAAGTAAGCGATTTTCGCGTTACTTGTCACCTTTCACTTCTTCTGCCGTCAGTGTGCGGACTTTAATATTTTTCACCATCCCCACGGTACGCCAGGTGGCGATGCCAAACGGTTTTGATTCATCGCACTCAATGCGAATGGAAAATTCAAAACCTTTGCGTTTCAGGTCGACAACTTGTTCATCGTCGATCCAGACATTGATTTTGGTATCGGTAACCCGGATGCGAAAGCGATAAAACTGGTCGTCTTTAAACACTTTGCTGCCGTTGGTCAGGTTTTCGGAAGCGTCGGCACCATTAATATTGGACAAACCAATGGTTGAGCCACCCCAGCCACCGACCACAAAAGAGCAGAATTCCTTCCCCACCGGAAACGTGGTGGTGCAGAAGAAATCCTGCCCGGTAACCCGCTTGCCTTCCAGCGTCACTTCATAGTTGGTGGTGGGGAAATCCTTGCCGGCATAGGTGATGCCTGTCATCGCATCGCCTTTTTCCAGCACCATGCAACCATCTTTGACAGTCACTTCGCCTGGCTTGAAGAAATCAGATTTTTTCCAGCCTTTGAGTGTTTTTCCATCGAAAAGAGCCTTCCATTCCGGTTTCGCTGGTTTCTCTTCCGCACCACAAGTACCGGTATCGCAAGCATTTGCAACAAATACTGCCAAGAAGAACGCTACCGCACCATGAGAATTTTTCATTTTTCAGTCTCCTGCACAATCCCACTAGAGTGTATGCTAGCGGCACCAGAAATGCCAATGAAGATTTCTGAAAAGGTCCCAGGGAGTTAACTGTGGTGAACGTTGCATGTTATCGGATTCACTTTGCGAATTTGCGACTTTGCGTGCAATGATTTAAAGAATTTCCTCACCAGTTTCCGGGGCTGAGCACTTCAATTCTTGTCACTTCATTACCAGAATTTCCACCAGGGTTTTGCGTTTTTTTGCTTTCTTTTCCCTTCAATCATGTTATTCAAGATATCAAGTGCCTTGTCCATGGTTTCATTACTCACCCCACGGTCGGGTACCACACAGGGATACATGGTGAGCCCGGACAAATCCAGGTCTTCCCCCACATCATCCATTGCATTCATAATCGCCTGAGATTCGGCATTGTAGAGACACAGGGCCTGAAACTCCTTTTCTGGCATTGTCTGGCGAAATTGTGCGGCAAGTGCTTTTGCCCGGGTGTAAGCCGGGATAGACATTAAGGGCACATCCAGTTCCACCTTCCCGTTGCGGCGAGCACGAATCACCTTCGGAGAGTATTGCACCCCCAGATGTTCAAACAGTGCCCGGCCAAAAGCAATCGTAGAATATGCCTCTACTTCGTGCACCAATTCAGGATCAAAACCTTTCTTTTCCATCGTATCCAACAGTTGATCGATCGATTCGTAATCGGAATAGTGCTTTGCAAAGTACTTGATGGTGCGTTCCAGTTCTTTCCGGCGTTTCATCGCATTTGAATTCGGTGGGAACTCAAAGACGGCAAAGCGTGTCAGATAGCCATAGTCGGGACAGCGTACTCCCACCGACCAGACAGGTTCGTGGTACGACACATCGTGTCCATCGACTTCCAGCGATCGGCTCCAGCCCTCTTTGCCTTTTGCCAGCACCGTAGACTTTGCCAGATGCACGCGGCGTGGTGCTGCAGACTCGGCCGCAAATTGAAACCATGGCTTGCTATCATCCAGTTGATTGCCGACTTTATCGTTACTAATTCCTCTTGCAAACGACGGGCCGACAAACGCACGATGGTTGGGGAAGCCATAATTTCCTGGCACATAGCCCTGGGAAGGATCACCATCAACCACACCCGCCTGACAGGTCATGCAAACCGGCTTGTTATCAATAAACGATTTGATTGGTCCGGACACACCAGTAATCCAGATAATCGCTGCTTCGGAGAGTGCCTCTTCGGCATTCGCACCCATGCCCATCAGGCAGGCGTCCAGTACCTCATCGTCATAATCATGCAGAGTGGTGAGTACATGGGCATGAACCATTTCGAGTTTGTTGGATGGGTTGGAATCATGAATGAGGGCACGGAGGGTTACCCGGCCATCGAACAGTTGCAGGGTATCATCCTCCCGCTTTGTCCATCCCCCAAGGTCCCCACCGTGGGCAATGATTCCCTTTTCAATCTCATCCAGCAGAAATTCTTCATCAGACATGAGCAATCCTGTGATAAAAATACTGGCATTGACGAGCTATCTTGTGCAAAAAACCTTGCAATATCACTGCAACTAATTGTATGCAATCCGTTGCCCACAGGATCTGGGATCTGGGGATAGCAGATCAGGAAAGGAACTGCTTGATGGCACCTTTCTGATCGAGTTTCTTTCGGGCCATTTCCAGATCAAAGTCGCCGTAATGCTCGATTGGGTTACCATGGGCATTCAGTAATGTGGTATACCAGTTGCCGATGGTTTTATGGCCTTCGGTACCGTGGTAAGGCAGGCGAATATAGCGACCCAGCATGTTCAGGCGACATTTGTCACCGGCAACGATAATAAAGGGGGCTTCGGTGCCATGGCTATGGTGCGTTTCACCGTTTTCCGGGAAGTAGATCACCATGGTTTTGTCGAACATGGTTCCCGTTCCCTCGGGAATTGCTTTCAGTTTGTCAACGATGGTCTTGACCTGCTGGATATGACCAATGCGAATTTTTCGCGGATCAGATCTGCGGAAACACCACTGTAGCCCCCACCATGGCCAAGTTCGTGAATCGAAATCTGGTCGTTTTCGTTACCAGGGAGCCCTTTAATTGGTGTGGAAAGCTCATCGATCGTGTAGGTAACCACATTGGTCAGACCGGTTGCAAGTGCGGCGATCAGAATGTCGGTCATCGCCTGCTGCTTTTCCGGTGTCGTGGCGTTTGTCCCACCGTTGCGATGCACAGGAGCGATCGTCGGCAGATGACTCTTGATCAGGTCGGACATTTTTTCGAGCTTTTTATTGCGGGCCTGAATCTGCTCGATTGATGCGATATGATTGCTGATTTTCAGCTTTTCGTACCCTGTGAGAATCTTCGACTTGTAAGATTCTTCATTCTGGAGAAAAGCGAGCATCGCTTTATCCGAATTACTGGATTCCGGATCGACCACCGTTTTGAACAGTTCATCGTAGGCCGTCTGGGGATCGGCATAGCAATAATTCCGCTGGTGGGGTGCAGGGGCGGAGTAACCGGGTACGATGCCCGTTCGCCAGGTGCTGTAGTTCCCAGTCAACGATAGTTCGATATGTTCAAAAGGCGAAGGGAACAGTTTGGCCAGTTCAAAGTCGATGGTGGCACGTTTGATCCCACTGAGGGAGTTGCGGCCCGACTTGAATGCCCCCATGACGGATGAGTAAGACCAGTGGCCGTTCTCGCTCATCATGCAGGATAACCCCTGCAGGATGGCCAGATTTTTCTTGTACGGGTCCAATGCTCTCAGCCATTTCGGCAATTCATGCTTCGCAAAATCAACTTCGAGTGGCTGCTTTTCGCGATCAAGTTTTGCCTGTTCTTTGGTAAAACTGGGCAAAGCGACTTCATTCGGACGGATTCCATTCGACTTGCGGATGAACACAAATCGCCGCACCTCCGACGGTGAGGTGACAGGCAAGCCGGATTCGGCAAGCAGGGTATGCAGCGGAGATGATGCTCCCAACGCACTGACACCAAGGGCCGATTGGGTCAGAAAGGATCTTCGTGTAACCACAGTATCTATTCCTTTGGCTTGGGAGCCTTTCGGTAAATAAACGAATCAGAAGTTAATAAGGAAACAATCAAGGCATCGAAGCTGCCACCACTTTTCAGGTAGGCACGATCAGCTTCGATCAATGTTCTGGAGTCAGAAAGCGTCTCGTTCCGACCCATGAAATAGCGGAATGCGTGGCGGATCATCGATTGGCGGACGCGATCAGATTTCGCCAGCCGGCCAATCAAGTCCAGTGCATCAGTCACGTTGCCATCCAGCGTTGCATCTCCGGTGCCTTCAAGATACCCACTTGGGTCAATCGGCAGTGTCTTGTAAATGTCTCGCAGATCGCTTTCAATGGGGCCTTTATCCTCCACCTTTTTAATCAGATTTTCTGGATATTCCAGCCGCTCCTGGGTACGATATCGGCCAAAATCATCATAAATCTCAAATGGTACCCCCAGGGGGTTCATTTTACTGTGGCAGGACATGCAGTACTGATTATTGGTTTTGGCTTCAAGCCGATGTCTCAGCGTGTGGTGGGGATCTTCCGGAATCACGGCATCAACCGTGATCGGCACATCCGGTATAGTACCCGCGAGTAGTTTTTCGCGAATCCACTTCCCACGGTGAATCGGGTCGGTTTCGGTATTCTGTGCGTGGGCAATCAACCAGGCTGGGTGGGTCAACATTCCCATGCGGTTGGCTATCGGTGTGGGCTGTGCCGTGGGATAGTTCCAATTTTTCAGGTCGATATCGAAGAAATTCGCTACTTCCGGGCTGTGCAGCCGCCCACCGTAACGCGTGCTGGCATTCGCCATCCCGTGGGCAGGAAACGAGTTATACGGTGCTGCTGCGGTTTGCCCATGTTCCAGGCGAAGGGTAAAGCTGGCCATCTGCGTTTTGAATGCCTGCAACGGGTTGTAACGTCGGTCTTTCGCCAACCGGTTCACATCAATGCCCCGCATTTTTTCCCTGGCGATGAAATCTTTGTGTCTGGCAAGGTCTTCAATGGTATAGTTCTGCCAGTCTTCCCCTTTAAAGTGGTCATAAATCCGGCGAATGCGGTCCGCGGCTTCCTGCATCGCTACGTTGTCCCCACTGTGGTAGACATAAAACCTGTCCGTAGTTAACAGGGTCTTCAATACATCTTTGTCCTGTTCCAGAATGTGCTCCACCAGCATGTCAGTTTCAGCCACCAGGCGGACACGGGATTGATCGTACTCCGCACCAAAGCGCTTGCGATCCTTGAAAATCGCCAGCAGATTCGGGTAACCAAAGAAATCGCGAAAGAAGCGGAGTTCGCGGATCGGCATGCGGGTGAAATTCGGGCAGTCCTGATGGTTCACCGCTTCATCAATAATGGAAACCTGATCCCGCTTCGCAAGCATTCGACGCACCTCGCGTTCGTAGTCTGCTCGCGTGTTCAATCTGCCCTCAGCCGCCGCCTTGGCGAGTTCTGCATCTGGAGAACTATCCGTCAGTGCGTAAGCAATTGCGTAGCTGGCATCACGTGGAGTCATCATTCGCCGATCATGCTGATCTGCTGTGCTCTGCCCAAATTCGCTGCGGTAAACAAACTCAGTATTGAGAATCAGGGTTTGAATCAGTTTCTCGATGGCAGGCTGGCGACCAAGCTGCTGAGAATACTTCTGTGTCAAATCGGTGTATTCCTGGCTTTCCTCACTGTTCGGTGGGCGTTCCAGGATCAATTGGAACATCTGGACCACCAGGGCACGTACCTGATCTGCTGGTGGGGAACCAGCAGCGATTCTTTGTTGTTCGAACCCTTTCGCCCACTCTTCAGTGCATTTTGCCACCACGTCCAGATAACGATCTCCTGGCTTGCGAAGTCTGCGGATCGTTTCGGCAACAATTTTCATTTCCTCTGCTGGCAGAGGCTTGAAAACAACTTCCTTATAGCGTTCATCCATTTTGTGAACATTGATTTGTTGCCGCCATTCCACCATGTAATTATTCAGGAAGGTGATCCGTGTTTGGATGGTGCGTACTTCGTGGCCGAAATAGAACCATTCTTTTTCACAAGCTTCCAGAAGTTGTGCATCCGTTTGATTTGGCTTCTGATGACGACGCATCGTCCGGAAAATCAGTTCGAGTTCTGCATTCCCTGGGTTCGCAGCATGGAAAGGTGCTTTTTTGGTTGCCTCTTCCCCACTGATCGGTGGGGCGACCTCAACGCGAACAAACCTAGGCAGCAGTTCCTGATGTTTATCCCCATACAGGTCCTGTAATACCCGCTCAATATGTGTGTCCAGAAACTTCCTTCTGGATTCCAGTGTCAGCTTATTTTTGCTTTCCAGTTCCAGAATACTCGCGACCGCTGGTAAAAATCTCTTATCTCGGTCTGCCAGTCGCATGATTGCCGCAGAAGCAGATCGGGCATTCGTCAGCATGGTCAGCAGGTGCCCACCGTTCAGGGTTTCGTTGCTGTAATAACGCACACCCGAATTGGTGGGGAGAAGAAACGGATTGGTCAGGCTGACACTTCGGTTATTGCTGCCTACCACATTCCAGCGTTTGCCATCAATTGTGACAAATGGCTGGTGCTTCAGGATGCGATTGAACTTTGCCTCGAAGATATACTGGCTGATCAACCAGCGACGGTCTTCTGTATACCCCTGCAAGTGGGCATACTTACCCGAAAACAGATCATCATGATCCACATAATTGCCCGCTTCCGGTCGCAGTAACTTTTCTTTTAATTTTTCTGCAGCTTCACCCTTCAATTGCTCCTGGAGCCAATCCTGCAGAACTTTCCTTTCTGCTGCGGTGGGTTGTTTCGCTTTGGCTGGCGGCATCTGCTTCGTGTGAACAGCTTCCTGTGCCTTTAGAAACAATGCCTGTAGGTCGACAGTGTCGATCGTTTCCAGTGCATCGAAGCGAATCCCACTTTGTTGCTTCATGGGGCCATGGCAGGAAATGCAATAGGTATCCAGCACCTGGGCTGCGGTGCCCGACTCTTGTGCAGAAAGTGGGGCGGCCAGAAATACGAAAAGCCCCACGTATCGCATTATTTTTATTGTCGTGCTACGATGTTTCATTCAGTGATCACTTCATTTCAGGTAGGTGGGACAATTTTTTCAAACTGTTTGCCGTGACGCTCAGAATTTAGAACAGTTTACCTGTTCAATCCTGACAGAAGATGGGAGAAATTTCAAGAACAAACAATTCTTAGAGAGTTATCATAAATAGCTGCCACTGATTGTCAAGGTTCTCCGACACTTCCCAGGTGGTCAGATGAAAAGAGCCATTTTAGCACTACAAACGGTTTCTTTCTGCCCATCGTGGGGTAAGATTGCCTCATAATGACCCCATGTGGGCGGCTCGCAAGCACGCACAATAGAGGAAAATTCATGTCTCGGATTGGTGTTATTCTGTTGATTCCTATCTGTCTGGTGGTGGAAATTGCCAGTGTGATCGGCATTGCTATCTTTGCCATGGAGAAAATGTATATCCCGATGGCGGCATGCATTATCCTGTCGATCATCTGTGGGTTTGCATTTGTGAAGTGCATCAAAATAGTCCAGGAAGGGGTGAAAAAGCTCAAAGAAGAAGCCCTGAAAAAACAGGGTGGCACCCGCGTGGGGGATTTTGTTTCCGATCTGCCCCAAATCCGCGAAGTGGTGGGACAACCTTATCAGGTGCTGTTCCGCAAGGCGGTTCCGGGCAAGAATGGCCGACCGGCAGATCTGGCAATCAGCGTCAATGCTGCTGTGCCCACCACCATGACTTTTAATGAGGAAACGTGGTTTGATCGCTGGAGCAAGCGGATGGGGATCGCCCACGAACACCAGACGGGTGATGCGGAGTTTGACGATGCGATCTTTATTCGTTGTCCTTCCAACTCTTACGTGGAAGAATTCCTGAAAGAACCGGTGCGGCGGGTGGCCATTCTGGCACTGCGAAATCTGGGATATACCGAAATCCGCATTACTGGCACCGAGATTGTGGCCTATTGGGCCAATTTTGATCCATTAAAAAATGGTGAAGCTGACTTACAGGACCGCACCGGACAGATATTGCTGAAGTTGGCTGAAGATTTGCCCCAGCAAATTGACACAGAGCTGGTGGAAAAACAATCCCACTCCCTGGGAGTGGGCAAAACGCTCCTTTGGACCTTTCAGATCGTTTTTGCAGTGGCATTTATTCTGACGTTTACCCACCCAGCGATGCGGGAATCGAAGATCCTCTTGGCCGCACTGATGGCGATTCTACCCGTCATGTTTGTCTATGGGTGGTTGTGTGCTTTTGCCGTGCGTGGCACCAGTACCTCCCACGATAAGTGGAAAGCCATGATGCTCGTAGCCATGTTCACGATGCCACTGGGAACCTTGGGCACGCTATCTGGCATCAATGCGTTGCTCGATTCCAAACCAGCCGTTACCCACTCGCAGGTGGTGGTGAATAAGCGTTTTTCAACAGGCAAGAACAACAGCAAAACATACTACGCGGTAGTCGCTGCGTGGGACAACCCCAACGATACCTTTGAATTCCGAGTGAACTCCGCCGATTATAACCGGATCCAGATTGGTATCTCCCGCATGGATCTGACGGTAAAACCCGGTAAACTGGGAATCGAATGGCTGGTGAAGAAATCAGTGAAACTGAATGCTCCCCGGGCAATTCGGCCCCGCAAGTAATTGTTGGCCACCGCACTTTTTCCATTTGCCATTCCTGCACGAAACTTGTTTTCCTTACCACGATCTCCTCTCCAAGGGCATCCTGAAAAAGTATCCTGAAAATCCACAATCAAACCTGTTTTGCTGTAAAATAGATGGTGGTGGTTCTTCTGGATAACTTGCTCGCAGTCATGTAATCTGCCACCATCACTTTAACCAGGGAGGAACTAGTCATGTTGAAGAAAATCCTTGTACCACTGGATGGCTCAGCCGCAGCGCAATTCGCCATTCCGTGGGCTGCAACACTTGCAGGCAAGTGGGGTGCAGAACTGTGCCTGACGCGGGTATTCATCCAGCCGATGCCCTATTTCGGTGGCGAGGGTATTGCCAGTGGCGATCCAAGCATTTACGAAGAATCCAAAGTGGTTCAAAAGGATGCGATCGAACAGCAGGCACAAGCCGTCGGCCAGACTTATCCTTCGCTCCAGGTATCTGGCACTTTGATTGATGGTTCTGAATCGACCGCAGGGGTCCTGGCAAATTATGCTCAGGAACAACAGGTTGATCTCACAGTGATGACCACCCACGGCAAGGGTGCCTTCGCCCGCTTCTGGCTGGGCAGCGTGGCCGATTCGTATCTGAAAATTGCCACGGGCAAGATTCTGCTAGTGCGAGCCGACCCGGAACAACAGCCCACAGGGACGCCAACGATCAAGCATGTCGTGATTCCTTTGGATGGTTCGCGATTTGCTGAACAGGCACTGGCACCGGGTTTCGCACTGGCGAAAGAGTTTCAAGCGAGTGTTACGCTCTTATTGGTACTCGATTCGGTGGAAGATATTCGCGGCCTGATTGCCCGCATCAACAAACCCGGCCTCGACCTGGAACTGATTGAAAGGGCATTGCCTGCTGCCAAAGCGTATGTTCAGGGGGTTGCAGAGCAGCATTCGCACTGCGGCTTGCCCATTGAACAGAGAGTGCTGGAGCATGGCACCGCCTCTGCAGAAATCCTTGCCCAGGCTGGGTCACCAGAAACTCTGATCGCACTTGCCAGCCATGGGCATGGTGGGCTTTCGCGAATGCTCTTTGGCTCTGTCGCAGATAAGGTAGTTCGCGGTGCCGTTGGCCCTGTCCTGATTGTCCGTGCCGCCGATGAAGAATAAGATCGGCTATTCTGCATAACAATCTAGTACCTTCACCACTGGTTTGTTTTCATTCGATGCCTCCTTCAACAATATTTCCCCCGCACATATATTGCACGTGCGTATATTAATATATCCACTATCTGTATACTTGCTCAGTTTTTCTTAATTCCTGCATGATATCCTTCTGATTTTTCATCGCCATAAGTTCTGTGCATACAGTAGTTTGTGGCAATCACAATTATTTTGTGAAAAATCTCAAACTAACATTCAGGCGAATGTTTGACTGTACGTTTTCGTAGCCCACATTACACTCATGACCACAGTGCAGCAGCACACACAAATCCTATTATTGGGCCCCTTTTGCACAAAAAAAATAAACTGTCTCCAGAATCACCATTTTGTGGGGCCGCACAGTGCAGGCAGGACTATTCGACGAAGTACCAAATGAACCACGTGAACTTCCCCCACTGGGTGCCGAGTGGCTTGACGCGCTAACAGATGAATTTTCGCAGGATTACTGGCACACATTACATGAATTTGTCGCAGCAGAACGCGAAAGCCAAACGGTGTATCCTCCTGCAGAGCAAGTGTTTACGGCATTTCAATGGACACCGCTTTCCCAGGTGCGGGTGGTAATTCTGGGGCAGGACCCCTACCCAGGGAAAGGACAGGGCCACGGCCTGGCATTCTCCGTGCTGCCTGGTGTCCGCATCCCCGCTTCATTGCGAAATATCTATCAGGAATTGCAGGATGACCTGGGTATCGCACCGGTCAAGCATGGATTTTTGGAAAGCTGGGCAAAACAGGGGGTGTTTATGCTCAACACTGTGCTGACGGTTCGGGACGGCAAGCCCAACTCTCACAAAGGCAAAGGGTGGGAAAAATTCACCGATCAGGTCTTGAAGTGCATTAATGATCGCCTGCCAGACACCGTGATTGTCCTGTGGGGTGCGTCTGCACAGAAAAAGAAGCAAATCCTTACCAGCAAAGAACTTACGCTGATCGAATCGGCCCACCCGTCGCCACTGTCTGCCCACAGTGGCTTTTTTGGCAGTAAACCGTTTTCGGCTATCAACCGGGCGTTAACGGAAAAAGGAAAACCACCCATCGACTGGCAATTGCCCACGAGCGTTTAATCAAAATCAGACGAGACAGCGACCTGATTACCTTGAGACAATTGTGCCCACCATCATCATTCCTGCGAAGGCGGGAACCAATAGCAGAACCCGAAGGGCGTCCAATAAACAGACACCCACCACAGACCGTCATTCCCGCGTAAGCGGGAATCCAGTTTTACCCATGTAGTGTATCTTTCTGTATTGCAATCTGGTTTTTTCCTTGCACCCCTTAGATCTGCAGAGTAAAATAATGTCCAATGAGGACGTTCCTCATGATGTATCTTTGCATGCGCGTTGGAATATATCACACAAAAAGTGATAGGCAGAATCGCTGACAGAATAGACGGAATTTAATTCTGTCTAATTATAGTTAGGCCACAAAACCATGGGCATACTTAGCGACTTTCTGATCGGCGACGATGACACGGCGAAGGCGTATGACGGTATCTCCGCATTCGCGGACGAGGATCGGTGCCAGTTTCGGCGAATCACACCGCTCGAGGCCGCAGGTATTCTTAGTGTTTTGCGCGGCGGCGGGGATTCGGTCGAACTGATTGGCGAGTTCCCACTGCTGACCGAAGAAGATGCGGAGATGTGGACCATGCGTGTACCGACTGACATGGTGACTTCTCTAGCAGCACTAGAGGGTGATAAGTTGGCTGAGACAGCGAGCGCCTGTGCCGATGCAACGGTCGAAGAACTGGGATGGTCGAAAGAAGATTTTGAGCCTGTTCTTCGAGATCTTCACAACCTCGCGTTGCGTGCGCAAACAGATCAGAAGCAGATGTACCTGTGGAACTCGCTGTGAGTGTGGCCTAACCACCGGATGCAGTTGACCGGCTGCGCCCGCGATATGATGGGGTTGTCGGTTTGGAGCCTGTTCTCCGCGGGTGGCCGGCAACTGAGCCTTTTACGTTAGGTGCCAGTGGCGCCCACGTCGCAAAAGACCATCGAGGCGATCTACTGCGTTCCTGACGAAGTTCCAGTCGTTCAGGTATTTCTCGCAGGAACGGGACCTCAGATCGCCGAGATTTCAGCCGTCGATGGTCGCATTGTGATCGAGTTGCTTCAACACGGCCAAGGCACCTATCCGCTCATCCCGGTTGATGAGTTAGAGGCTGTGTTTCGCATCGCTCGTGAGCGGCTGCTCTGATGGCACCTAACCACCGGCTGCAGTTGACCGTCTGCGCCCGCGATATGATGTTGTTGTTGGTTTGGAGCCTGCTCTCCGCGGGCGGCCGGCAACTGAGCCTTTTACGTTCGCTGCAAGACGAGGAAAGAATGCTCGTTGGCTACGGCTGGTGTGTCCTCCGATCCTCACGTGAGGTGTATCGCACGGCAGACATTGACTCCGTGGACACCATTGATGATCAGGTCGACGCAGCCGATCGCGAACTGTGGGCTCATTTTCGCCAATGGATGGCAACGCATGATGAGTGCTACATCAAATGGGATCTACACGAAAACCTCAACAATCATCGTGGCATCCTGATGTTCTGTGTTTCTCGAAACCATCGTGCGTCCCATGTTTGGGGCATGATTCAATGGATTGCAGAGCATGGCACAGGCAGTTATGGACTCCTTTACGTGCATGACGACGAAGACCAGATCGGCAATCCTCATTACGGTCGCGGAGCCGACGATTTTTCAAATGCGTTTCGGGTACATCGCATCTCGAATGGATGCGTTACGGAGATGTCCGACCCGTTTCTTTCACCAATTGTACCTACGCTAAATCCAAGCGATTTGGCATAATCAGCAGCGAACAAGGCCGTGAACCGGAGCACTCAATTACGCGGCAATTGAAATCAAAGCCTTCCGTTCGTGCCCGGTTACGGCAGGCGTTAAGCCGGCCTGCTGCCGGCTTAACGGGGTCCGCGATTGAGCATATACTAAAAGTGACGGCCGCAAGTGGCCTAACATGCGATTGGAGCAGGATTCGCTTCGTATTCACTCCGCGACTCTGCTCAATCGCGGACCCGTTATCCGACTCAGATGAAACCAACTGAAAAGCACGGCTTCCCCGACGCTGATGTCCTTGAGTGGCGCCTGACTGACAGTGAACTGTTCGTGCGCATGTCGGACGTTCATTATGACGGATTTCTACGTGGCCCAGCGCAGCTACGATTTCCGCTACTATGCCCAGCTTCGGCGATGTACTACGAGCATGAATCGAATGTCTGGGCCGATTGTACCAGCGTTGAGCCACTCAAAGACTTGTGCGAATTCCACTTCAAGATGCGTTTCATGTACTCGCTGAAGGGGTTTGGTCGCGATACCGGTCGATGGTTGGCGGTCAGTATTCATTCTGATTCTGCCGACATTAGCTGGGATAGGCAAACCGTCGGATAACAAAAAATGCACCCGAGTCGCGAAGTCTGGCGTTTTGACAATGGAGAATCTCTCGTCGCGACCGGGTGATTTTGGTCTTTAAGCCGGCCTGCGGCCAGTTGAACGGGTCCGCGATTGAGAATATAGTAAAGGTAACGGCTGCAAGATCGAAACGAGCCAGATATTACTCACCGACATGCTTTCGCGGACTTTCTCGATCACAGGTCAGCCATCCTTTTGAATCCTTGTTTTTTTGTGCGGAGACTGAGTGATGGCCGTTCGTCTTGAAACAACAGTACTTTGCTGATCGCTGGCTCTTGGGATATAATACTGCTCGGAGGAAAACCAATGTCACTTGAAAGCATGCTCGCTGCACTTACACACCAGGAGAAACTCGATGCAATGAACATTCTGTGGCGGGACTTATCCGCGAATCCGGCGGGCATGTCTTCGCCCGATTGGCACGGTGATGTATTGTCCGAGCGGATGAAGAACCCATCCAGCAAACCTAGCTTGTCGCTTGATGCTGCTTTCGATGAAGTCCGGGAGCGGCTTAATGAACGTCGAACTCAGGGATGAGGCGCTTGATGATCTTGAGAATGGTGCCATTTTTTATGGCGAGCAATGTGTGGGTTTGGATGATTATTTCCTCACATGCTTGCGAGAAGACATCAAGAAACTTGAGACGACCGGTGGTGTTCACGAAAAGTACCATGGATTTTACAGGTCGCTATCAAATCGTTTTCCCTATGCAATCTACTACCTGATTGTGGAAGAAGTTGTTGATGTTGTCGCGGTTTTGGATTGTCGTCAAGACCCCGCGAAACTGAACACTCGACTCGGACGAACTAAGCGTTGAACGCGAGCGTGTCCGCGATTGAGCATATAGTAAAGGTGACGGCCTCAAGCGGCCTAAGTGAGCGATTGGAGCAGGAATCGCTTCGTATTCATTTCCGCGACTCTGCTCAATCGCGGAAACCGTTCGCTGGCAATGTCCATTTGACCAAGAATGAATACGCACGCGAGCAATAAACCCTTTGGTGAAAGAGGTCCATGTGTCGATCAAAGCGCGACTCGACGGCGTCACAAATGGATTGCACTCGAAGTGGCTGTCGGACACCATATCGGGTCGGCCGATGTTTGCCTACGTAAGTGATCTCAAGACTTGGGAGAGGCTTCACGTACTGTTCTCTCCCAAGGAGATCAAAACGGAGACGGCTGCGGTGGACGTATTTCCTGCAAACTGCCTCCCGATCGCCGTGGACCTGGGCTGCAATTACTTCGTGCTCACCGACGCAGGGGCCGTCACCTATTTCGATTATTCGGGCTTCTATTCAACGGACCAGGACGGTATAAACGTCTATCCCGTCGCGGCCACCTTCGAGCGTTTCGTCTCGGAGATCCGTGAGGGATATCAATCACCGTCAGGATCCCGAACCGCCAACCTGCTGCGGGCCGATTCTCAGATCGGCGGGACAGAGCGAGACGATATCTGGCATTTCGCCAAGCAGTCGCTCCAGTGTATCGAACGCAAGACTTTCACCAAATTCTTCGTTTCCGAGTACCGGACGGAGCCGAAATCCGAGGATGAGGATGAGGATGAGGATGACTGACGGCGTAGAACCAGCGGATGAAGTTTACCATGGTCGCCATTCCGGTTTCGCGCGGCATGAAGGTTGCAAGCGGCCCCGGCAGCTTAGCCTTTCCGTAAAGCCGGCCTGCGCCTTGCTTAACGACGCCGCGATTGAGCATATACTAAAAGTGACGGCCGCAAGTGGCCTAAGTGAGCGATTGGAGCAGGAACCGCTTCGTATTCACTCCGCGACTCTGCTCAATCGCGGACCCCGTTATCCGGCAGGAGCATCATGGCCAACGAGGAGCTTCTTCAGCAGACGTATGCCTCGCGGGACCGGTATGCCGCATCTCTGGGCACCGTCAACCCCGACGTTCTCGCGCCGCTGATCAACCCGACATTCATGGGCGGCCCGTCGTGGCCCGATCTTCGTCAAGCTTGGCGTGTCGTCCGGCGCGGCAGAGGCACGATCGTGATGAGCGACGGGCTCGCCGATCCGTTTTCGGATGAACCCGACAAGAACTCGGGCTTCGAACTCGAAGTCCTTGCCGAGACGTCCGACGAGCTTCCGGACCCAGTACAGGCGAGTTGGCTTTTTGACTTGGCGTATCAGGTGTCCCAGCAATGCGCTTATCACGGCGGCGTGCGTGCGCTGATCGATCGGCTGGGACTTATCTCGCTTGAATTGCCGATGTCCGTGGTCCTTGAACCGGTCGCGACCAGCAATGACACTGCCGGAGTTCTGCTGGGGATTACCCCGCCCGACTTTCCTCAGGAGTTTGAAGGTCCCTGTGGGATCGTGCGCATCGTCACGGCTAAGCTGCTTTGGCCAAGCGAATTGGACTACGCGGCCGCGGAGGGAAAACTTGGTCGCGAGGAACTTGCCAAGCGGTTCGCAGCGGACGGGACGCACCACCGATCGTCGCTGCTACGCCGGCCAGTCGTTTGAATGGTCACGTCGGTCAGGCCGCCGGATAACCCGCCGATGCACCGGACCGGGCCGGCAGTGTAGTTTCTGGCCGTCGAGCTCCGCTCGGTGCCGGCCCGGCCGGTGATCGGCCCTACGTTAAGCCAGCCTGCGACCGGCTTTACTGGGTCCGCGATTGAGCATATAGTAAAGGTGACGGCCGCAAGCTGCCTAACCACCGATTGGAGCAGGAATCGCTTCGTATCTACTCCGCGACTTTGCTCAATCGCGGACCCCGTTATGCGGCGGAGGCCTTGGGTCACGGAGGGGTGCTCGTGAGGCGGTGGGAGTACAAGACGATCAAGTTCGAGGCCGAGGGGTTCTGGCAGGGCGGCAAGATCGACGCCACCCGGCTGGAAGCCGCCCTGACCCAGTTGGGTGCGGTCGGCTGGGAGCTGGTCACCATCGTGACCGCCACGGCCGGCCAGGGGTGGACTAAGGACATCGTCGCCGTCCTCAAGCGCAGCCCGGAGGTCACCCCAGTATCTTCCTCTACTGAAAACTAACGTTTCATTACATCACGGTTGAAGCATCCGAACTCTGATAGGTAAAAGTGCTGATTCAGTGCGTTACGTTAGCGTCTGCTGCGGGCGTCAATTTCAACAATTTGCCTGCATTTCGTGCACCAAAAGGCACTATTTCGGCACCTGGGCGGTCAGCGGGCGTTTGTTCAAAAACTGTGGGCTCAGAATCACCGTTTCAAACAATACAGAAAACTTGTAGTCATTCTTTTTCAACTCTGCGGCCATCTGTTCCAGCAGTGGCTGGTCAGAAAGCTGCACCGATCGACCGAGCGCATAGCCCAGAAAATGCCGACAGAGCGTATCCACATAATCCTGCTGGCGGTGCTCCTTCACATAACGAATCAGGCCGGGAATGCCGTTCAGCTCTTCCCCACCTGGTAGTGAGACTTTCTGATCGATGGGCCGGTTTGCCAGGTCTTTGGTGCGGCTTCGGCCCAGTGGATCGAACCCTTCCAGTGCCACGCCAAGGTGGTCGAAATGCACATGGCACATCGCACAGCGGGGGTCTTTCGTATGATCCTGCAACAATTGGCGAATGCTTTTACTGGCAGTTTTTTCGCTGTTGGGCAGTTGTGCCACATCCGCAGGTGGGGGCGGGAAGTGCTGCCCTAACAGATGATGCACCATCCAGAAACCACGCTTTACCGGGCTGGTGCGTTCACCAGATGAATTTTTAGTGAGAATGGCTGCCGTGCCCAGCAATCCCCCACGTCCCATGGCGTTCAGGCCATCAATCGGCAGCCATAAATCCTGATCGGTGGGGAGGGTGCCTGCAGCAGCCATGCGTTCCCGCCAGAGTTGTTTCTGTGCGGCATATTGACTGTTCATGCCGTAATGCTTCGCCAGTGCCTCATTAATGAAAGTGCGGTCGGACATCACCACTTCCAGCACGGAACGATCTTCCTGAATTAACCACGACAACAGCCTGATCGGTTCCTGGTAAATCGCCTCCCGCAGTTTGTCATCGTAACCAGGGAAGGCAGCGGCATTAATCGGATCTTTTTCCCGATAATCGCGAAACCGCAGCCACTGCCCGAAGAACTCCTCCGCAAAAGCAGCGGACCTGGGGTCGTGAAGCATTCGCCGCACCTGCTTTTTCAAAAATCCGGGATTGCGCAACGTGCCCTTGGCCGCATGCGACATCAGTTCTTCATCTGGCACGGATGACCAGATCAGTAGGCTCAGGCGGGTTGCCAGCTCAACATCCGTGCGTGGGGTGGGCTGATTTGCCTGCACCGGCGTTTGATAAATGTAGAAGAAGTGGGGCGACATCAGGATGCCAGTCAGTGTGCCTCGCAGGGCCTCTTCAACAGATTGCCCCTGCTTGCGAAAATCATGATAGGTTTTTAATAATTGCTGTTTTTCAGCAACTGTCAGATACTTCCGATAGGCTTTGCTGGCGAGACTGGCCAATTGATCCAGTGCCAGCGATTCGGCAGTGGTTAAAGTTTTCTCATGAGTTGCCAACCCTTGCCGCACCTGGGCGAAAAAGCGGCTGATCATCACATAATTCAAATTATTCTTTAATGATTCGGGCGTAGAATCGAGTTTCACGCCCATCTTCTCGTAGTAAACTTTCTCAAACCGGCCCAGAAGTTCTTCCTTTACCAGGCGGGGATCTTCGGCACGCAGAAAGTCGAAGCGTTTATCCTGTAATACGTGGCGTTCGGAGCGTTCAAACCAGACAAACCCCCGCAACAGATTTTCCGCACTGCTGGTCACGAAATCCATTTCCTGCCACAATCGGTTCAGGTGGGCCGTCTGCTGTTCGTCCAGTACCTTGTTGACCAGTGGTAAATCGTCCCGAAAGAAGCCTTCCACCAGGTGGAAGCCCGCAGCCAGCCCACGAGAGCCATCCACATAGAAAAATCGATTCGGAAACACCTGGCACAACCGCTGGGCAGAATCGAGCAGTTTTTGCCGTTGTGGGTTATCGGGGTGCAGCACCGTCGCCACGACAGGTGGCTGATTTTCTGCCAGCAAGCCATTCGAAAGCTGCACGTAATACCCACACGATTTGTCGGTGGGATCGGCTTCCAGTGCCAGCAGCAACCGCTTATTATTCAGCTCTGGCAATAAATTTGCGGGGAAACGAAAATCGATCGTGGTGGGGCCGGACAGCACCAATCCTTTGGGCGAAATTGCCCCACCGGTGGGGTGTTTGCCGAAAGGCAGTTTCTGCCAAACTTTGGGCTGATGCTCTTTTAGCCAGTCAAACAGGTCCACCACTTGTTGCTTTTCGCGGTCCTTCTCATTTTTGGGAAACGTATCGGCGGTGGTCAAAATCAGCTCTTTACAGAGCAGCAGGCCCACCTTCTTCGGGTCCATGGGTGCGATTCGCAGGGTAAGGATGACCTGCTTTTCATCCTGAATTTTTTTCGAAGTGCGAAATCGCTCCGAACTAATCGACTGTGCGTTCACAAATCGGCTGACATCGCACTGATCTCGCTGTTGGGCAACCTGGTCACGGAAGTAAAGGTGGTTAATCGGCCAGTTGCCTGCGTTCGAACGGATTAGCTGGGGTTCGCGGTAACCGAACCGCTCCCGCGTATTGAGAACCAGCGTGGTAAACTGTCGAACTTTCTCTGGAATTGCCGTTGCCGATTCCGGTGGGGGTAATTCCTGCCAGGCGAGGCCTAATTGCTGCACCGCACCCACCTCGTTGTGGGCATTTGCCAGAAAATCGGCAACCAGCTTGAGATATTTGCCACTGAGACGCTGCTCTGCCGCCCACTGTTCCACGGTTTTGGTTTTTGATTCCGCAGAACGATAGCGATACCGCCACGCTGCCACAATATAATCGGCGGGATTGACCTGGTGCTGCTGATAAAAATCGATAATTGCCTGTTCGGTGAGTTTTTTTCGTTCGTTGTACGAGGTCACTTCAAACGGCGCGAAGGTGATGCCGTTGGGCTTGAGCACCAGATGGTTCGACACTTCCTGAGCTGCCTGCAGGTATTTTTTTAACAGGCTGGGCGACATTGTCAGCGATTCGCCCGTATTGTCAAATCCCTCTCCACCAGCGGGATCGGGTGGGAAGCTGCGAGTTGGCCGAATATCCACGCCGGTCAGGTCGCGAATACTGCGATTGTACTCCGAGTTCGACAGTCGACGTGGCAGCACCACACCTGGGTCACCCGCCTGTTTTCGGGCTTCGGCAAACAGCACCGTTTCGATACTGCGGACCACCTGGTTCCGCTCATCAATCGTGGGCTGTGGGGTGTCTTCGGGTGGCATTTCCCCACCCCGGATGAATTTGATCACATGATCCCACTTGCGGAAGTTGGCAATGATATCTGTTGAAGAAGTGAACTTTTCCAGGTTCAACTCCCCACGTGCGGTGCGTTGGTTATGGCACGAGGTGCAGTATTTTTTCATAAATGGCTGGATGGCTGTCGCATAATCGTCCGCATGCAATGGCACCACGGATGCAGTAAGAGCGAGAACCAGCAGAAAACGACAACAATTCATGGGAACTGTCAACCTCCGTGGGACAATGCAGTAGGTTCATTGTCGGAACACGATTGAAAACCGGCGGGTAAGCGATGGTGGCAAAACGACATATCTGGGTCGGTTCGTCCTGTTGACGAACAAGCCTGTACCATCAACTTCAGTATATACCCAATATGTGAAACGTAGCACTGGCATCCCGCCTGTGGCTGAACTCATGGGCGAGACGCCCATGTTACCCAGAGTTGTACATTCTTTATTGGTGAATCGTAGCACGGGCGTCCCGCCCGTGGCAGAACTCATGGGCGAGACGCCCATGTTACCCAGGACATCGACGGAAAAAGTCAAAGCAAAAACCACTAACGAAAATGCAACAGATTACTCTGTCGTTGTCCCAGTCACTTCAAAACTGCGGTCTTTGAGGCCGTTTTCTTCCAGAAACAGCACCAGGGGCATAGCAAACTCGCCAACTGCTTTCACATCGATCATTCCCCTGAGGACAACTGTTTCGCCGGGTGCTACGGTCAGTGGCATGGCATGCGATTGCTCCAAACTGAAGCAGGCACGCAGGCCTCAGCCCCCACCATAATTTAAAATCCGTCTGGGTTCTTTCGAAATATTGGTGATCGTTACATCAAACCGGTTTACACCAGTTTTGAAGCCCTCTGTGGGGGATTTCTGCACCACAAACTTGGGCTTTTTCTTTTCCAGTTCGGTGCGATAGTCCTGCCAGGCCAGCACCCCTGCCGCAACGCTCAGCAGTGCTGCCAACAGAAAAAGAGATCGATAAATCCAGCGAATCATGAGAGCCTCATTAAAACTGGGGACAATGGGCGTCGCACCTATCGTTCGGCAATGGTGGCCAGCGAAGGCATGAGATTATTCTCATGATAGCCGATAAACCGCACGGAACCATCGGCAATTCAATCAGCGTCATTGCACGTTGAACAATTCGATCAGGCGACATCGTTGATTATTCCACGGTGGTGGGGGTTACGGTTTTCAACCGCGCTCTTTTGGCCCACACGCGGAACAGGATAGCAAGCAACGAGGTCAGAATCACCCCACCCAGCAGCCAGTGCCACAATGGCCTCGGATCACGCCAGACAACACCTTCTGGCTCTGGCAATCCGTAATGGGAGAGTCGAAATTGCTTTGGATCGATGTCTTGAGCAATCTTCGCATCATAGTTTGTTACTGTTTCACCATAAACAGAGAACTGATTTGTTGAATCTTTATTCTTAGCTGTAGATTTCTTTAGCTGGATTAGTGGCACATCATCAGTGCTGTAAGTATAATTTGTTTCAACGACAACTTCTTCAGCACTTGATTTGTTATCAACGATCGTTACTAATGAACGATTAATACAATAAAAATTGGTAGGATCAAGAAAAAGTTTACCCTGATGAGTACGATACGGATGACCTCTGTAGCGGTAGATGTATGAAAAATTGATGACAAAGTAACCATTGTCTTGTTCTAATTCAACTACAGTAACATCCGGATGGTTTACAAACTCTGGCAATGAAATATTCTCATAGGTAAAATGAGGTGAAGTAATCGAGTAGTATTTTGGCCGTTCCTGTTTTGTTGAGTCCATCAGTTTTGTGTTAATAAGCACTGCTTCTTTACTGGGTATTTTTTGTGCTAAAGAAAAGGAGTAATACTGATTGATACCATAAACTTCTAAATATTTATCTTCGGCATAACCCATAGTAGCGATAATCAGACTATTCAATTTAGTTTGAATGCACTGCCGGATGTTTCTTTGTGTTCGTGTTCCGCTAGTGATCTGCTCATCCGATGTTGACTGAATATTAGGCTCGTAATCAGCAAAGTACTTGTGCCATTGCACTTTTGCTGTGTCGAGGTCGTTTGCACTGGACAATCCTGGAACTGAAAAACAGCCAAGAACCATCAGAATGCAAGATTGCAGTGTGTAAAGTAAGATGGACTTCATGTGCGACTTTTTATTTCTGGTGTTACCGTTGTTACTTTTCGTATGAAAAGATTCTGCATTTCAAACCCTTCGGCCATGTCACCGCCAGAGCAACAACCAAATAAGCGAATTAGTTCGTGGGGCTGGGGGTAACAGTTTTCAACCGCGCCCTTATGGCCCACACACGGAACAGGATAGCAAGTAACGAGGCCAGAATCACCCCACCCAGCAGCCAGTGCCACAACGGCCGAGGCCTCTCCCACACGACCCCTTCGGGTTCGGGAAGGCCATACTTGGTAATCCGAAAGTCTACTGGATTGACCTTCGCGTTGTAGTCAATTTTTTCGATATCTATTCGGTCAACAGATAAATATTTATCTGGAAGCTCGTTTCGAATAACCACGCCACTGAGATTCTGGTTGTTGTAGACAACCTTGGCATTCACTTGAAATGCAGTTCCTAGTATATTGTAAGAATAGGATAAGAGTCGATGACCATTGTTAGGATCAACAGTAATTTTTGTGTTTACAAGACTTACTCGAAATTCTTTTTTCGGGTCTGCTACCTGAATGTCTGGTACAGAAATAATTAATTTGTTATTATCATCAAACTCAAATAGTGTCTTGGGATTCTCGAGCAAAGTTTTTAGTTCATGCCCACCCACGGCAAGCACGAACTCTATAGGCATCATCGTACGCCTCTTGAGGGTCATTTGTATTTGCTCAAGACCCTCATCAGAATTCAAATCAACTTGTGTCGCTTTCCATGATTTATTGTCGTTCGATGTAATCTCATAGAAATATTTGTCATTATAGGATATCACCAGGTACTTAGCCAATTTATCAATTCTTGGGAAAGAAATCAGCTCTGAAATACAGTGATAGAAAGCTGGCGATTTATGAATAGTTAGCTTTTCTTTTTCTGTTTCAACGCCATTATCTGTTCTGGTGCGTTCTATCGACGCTGTTGAATAGGTAGTTACATCTGACTGCCATTGCAAAATTGATCTTTTTGCCAGCTCTACATCTGGACTCGCTGCCAGCGATACAGATGAGAGCAAATTCACGAAAAGTAATAAAGCTAATCTTTTCATTTGTTAGATCCAACGAAATTTTCTGGGTGGCTGCGAAAACCACCCAATTGCAGGGAGTGCGGTGAATGATGCCCCGTATATTTTGAGGCACGCAGTACACAGCAGGAAAACTGCGATAATGATTCGAATAACTAACCAGAACATCGGGCGTCCGGGCTGTAGTGGTATCCCACTTCACTTCTCAAAAAGCATTATAAACACACACATGCAAGTAAAAAATCAATTTTTTTTGATTTTTACTGATTGTGTTGTCGTCTGCTTTTTGAATTTTATGCCATTTTTACACTTTGTTGCTCTGCGTCACCAGTGGGCAGGCGGGTGGGAGCCAGATCGGAATCTGTTGTTCTGCAATTTCAATCCGGCAGTGGCTGGTGCTGCATGGTTCGCCATCAATCGATAGTTGAAACTCGGTGTCGGAACGAAGTTCGATCCAGGGAGTTTGCAGCACCTGAATTAATGAATCCGGCCCACTGTTGCCAAACAGAAAATCAAGGAATAACCCTGGGCTGTCAAGAAATGACGCACTGGGAATGACCCGCACATCCAGAAGACGATCATTCAGCAGAGCGTTGGGTGCAATCTGGAAGCCCCCACCGGCACGTCGACCGTTGGCAATCGACAGAAACAGAATGTCGCCTTGCCATTCCCAGTCGGCTGTTTTCAAGAACAATTCCCGCCGTGGCTGGTTCAGCAGCATCGTTAGTGCGTGAAATGTGTAGGCCGTTTTTCCTAATATAGCCTTGATTTCTTCCGGTGTGTTCGCAGTAACTTCGGCACCGAAACCACCTGTGATCGCGTTGACAAAAAACTGAGCTGGCGTGGGCGATACATTGTCGGCCAGCGTGGTAAACCTGCCCACATCCACGGGATGCAGCACACCGCTCTGCATCGCTGCCCATGCCGCTAGCGGATCATTCGCGGGTAACCCGCAGGCGGTGGCGAAATCGTTGCCGGTACCCAATGGCATCAGCCCCAGTGAGACTGCGTGGTGAGGGGCTTTACAAAGCAGATTCACCGCCAGATTAATCGTGCCGTCGCCACCCGCTGCCACCATTCGCTCGATGGTTGCCAGTTGTTTCAGGTCCACCGTGCGGGAATCCCACAGTTGGGGTGGTTCACCTGGCCATTCCGGCAGAAGTTCAGGCAGTAACTCGCTGGCCTTGCGATTCTGAACCACCGCAGTTCGTAATGATGCCATCTAATGCTCAAAAATTAGTGGGTGGGAACAATAAATGAGTGAAATTTCATTCATATTCCCCGCACCGAGCGGATGTCGCTGGTGGAGGATCAAATCATTTTATGTGGGGATGGAAACTTGCAATGAAAGGACAAGAGTTTAGACAACGATGCAATCGCAAAAATTCTATCCGACCTACGCTTTCATCGTCGGTTGAAAATTACTCAGACGGGGATGACTCCTCGGCATCGTATGGCTGATTTCTGTCTGCATAGAGTGTCCATCGTAAAGTTGCCCCCACTGCTGCCAGCCGTGATAAAGTCTCTGTGGAAAGTTGCTGTCGGAAGGCAAATGGTTCTTCCCGACAATCATAGCCAATATCAAACACGCGCAACGAAGATGCATCCCAGGCAGACCGCCATTGGGGCTCAAGCGATTCAACGGCAGACAACATTGAATTGATACTCTGTTCAGCTTCGGTGAACCAACCCCCACCCCAGGAGAAGCCACAAAACCACTCAACTTTCGATATCTGCACCACACGCCGCATCAACGCGAGCCCACGTTTTTCAAGCTGCTCAGCAAGTGCAGTTAAATCATCAGGTGATGTCAGATCAAGATCGGTATTCCGGTATTCCGTTTGTTCATCCATTTTGACCAACTCCGTTAGCACAATCAAGGCAATGTGAATAATCTGACTGATTCATGAATGTACGATAGCGTTCAGCTGGTTGCAAATTGATTGACAAATGGGCTAATTGTGCCCAGTGCATCAGAATGATCGAGCACAGCGAAGATCACAGTGCGGAATACGTTGCGGAAACGATCATCCTCGACAAGAAAATGATGAAACCACTTCGCGATGTTTGCAGGATCATTTCTGAATACTCCACAACCCCATGCACCCAGAATCATTGCATCGTGACCGTGGGTAACAGCCACTGCAAGAACCCGTTCGATCCTTTCAAGCATCGTTGCTTCAATCTGATCGAGTTTTTTCGTTTCGTTTCGGCGAATCGCACCTGCATTCACCGCCGGTGCAGTGATGATTGAAGTCAGGTATGGTTCTGGCAGCAGGTCATCATCATCGTTTCGAAACACAGGCACTTTTGGAGAGTAAATCATGTGATGAGTGTACAGACAGGTTCCACAATTGCGATTGCTGTCGTAGTATCCACGAACAGGATTGATGCAGGCATAAAGTCCTGAAGCCCGTGCCAGGCTTTCTTCCTGAGCCTGACTTCCATTGAGAAAACCACCCCCGGCATTCTTAGCGGAAGCGAAATTAAGGCAAAGCGGATGCAGAATGTTTTGTTCCAGTGCGAAGTGCCTTGCTGTCTCGAAGGTGGTGGCATTCACGACCTGGAACGTGGTATTCTGGCTGTAGCGGGTATTACTAAACTGAATCGTTGAAATCAGCCTGTCGAGAGACGCTGGGGTGTAAAGAATGGTGTCACGGACTGCCGCTTCCAGTTGATCTGCAATGCGCACGACTACACCATTTGGAGTCTGATATTCACCAAAAGTAAGTATTTCAACTGTTTGCTGGGCGATCAACGCACGCGTTTTGCGACTGGGCAATGCACATCCTTCATTATCGAAAAATCATCTTTTGATGACACATCGTGCCAGAAACTGGTTCGCATCAATTCAACTTTTGCCATGCTGCTTCGGATTTTCCTGCGATGGCCTTCACCAGTGCCACGTCAATTGAATTGTGCGGATACAACTTGCTTACTTTAAAGTGCATTTTCTCCTTACCAGTGGGCGATGGGGCCTTTGGGTACGGGAATGTTGGCGTCGCCAGCGTCCCATTCCACCCAGCCTTCTGGTGGGCCTTGTTGCAGCAACTGCTTCGCAATCGCTTCCAGTTGACCCACCGAACTGAGCATCACCAATAGTTGCTGGATATGCTTGCCGGTGCGTAACGCCTTCGCATACCAGGTGGCAATTTTGCGAAACTGCAGGCAGGCACCGTATTCCCCGCGCCAGGCCACCAGTCGGTACAGGTGGTCCATCATGAAGTGAATCCGTTCCTCGTAACTGCCACGTGGGCCTGGGTCGCCGGTGCGTACCCAGTTATCCAACTGGCGAAAAATCCATGGGTTTGCCAGTGCCCCACGGCCGATCGCAATCGCCTGACAACCGGTCACTTCGATCATTCGCTGGGCATCTTCAATCGTGCGGACATCCCCATTCCCGATTACAGGAATCCGATCGACTGCCTGCACCACCTGACGGATTCCTTCCAGATCGACGGTACCGGAAAACCCCTGCTCCCGGGTGCGGCCATGGATCGTGATTGCCTGAACGCCCACCTGCTCGAACTGATGGGCAAATTCCGGTGCGGTAATCTGGGTGGCATCCCACCCCAGCCGCATTTTGACGGTGACCGGAATCGACACCGCATCCACAATTCGCTTGATCATCTCGACGGTGCTGCCGGAAGTGTCGCACATCATTGCCGAGCCACCGCCTGTTTTCACCACTTTGCGAACGGGGCAGCCCATATTAATGTCAATCAGGTCGGCACCGTAATCCTGCACCCACTTTGCCGCCTGGGCCATTTCGTCTGGTTTGGAACCAAATAACTGCACCGAAAGTGGCTTGTCGTCGTCGTTAGTGGCCAGCAATTCCAGCGTTTTGCGAATCTGCTCCACCACAGCACGTGCGTTGACCAGATCGGTGGTGCACAACCCCACGCCACCGGCACCACGTATCGCAGTGCGGAAGGCTACGTTCGTATACCCAGCAAGTGGGGCAAGGCAAAATCGACTTTTCAACCCCACTGAACCAATGGAAAACGACTGGTGCCAAACCTCAGGCAACGTGGGAGATAACTGTTCTGATATTTGTATGCTCAAATGAAAAAACAACCTTCAAGGCTTTGATTGCCCGTTTGTATTCCATTAGTAAGGATAGCAGGCACCGAAAATGGTTCCAATGTGGAAAAATCGCGGGTAAGCATGCTTTATTCAGTGTATAATCGCGCTCGTTCCTGATAAATGCTTAACAATCATGAAGATACGAACGTTTTATTTAATATCAGCATTCTGTTTTATAACAGAATTTGTTCCCACCCTGTACGGTGCCACTGATCGCCCGAACGTTGTTTTGTTGGTTGTTGATGATCTGGGATATGGTGAACCGGGATGCTACGGTGGCACATCGATCCCCACGCCAAATCTGGATCAGATTTCCAAAGAAGGGGTGCGATTTACGCAGGCGTATGTCACAGCGTCATATTGTGCACCCTCGCGGGCAGCAATCATGACAGGTCGATTACAGCACCGCTTTGGCTTCACCACCAATCCGGTGGGGGCAATGAACTGCGAACCCGGCGTGGGTCTGCCCGTTTCCGAAACCACTCTGGCACAAATGCTGGTGAATGCGGGCTACCACACCAGCCTGGTGGGGAAATGGCATCTGGGTGGCACCGCACCAATGCATCCGATGCGACGAGGTTTTCAGGAATTTTTTGGCTTTCTGCACGAAGGGCATACTTACTGCCCGCCACCGTATGAGGGTGTTACCAGTTTCTGGCGACGCAAAGCCTTACCAGATGGCAAGTTAGGTCGATCGACTTCGAAGGACGGCAAGCAGATCTACTCGACGCACATGGGAACGCACGAACCACCCTACGATGCGGATAACCCACTGCTGCGTGGGAGTCAGCCAGTAGAAGAAAAGGCATTTCTGACCGATGCGCTTACACGTGAGGGAATTGACTTTGTAGGAAGGCACCGGGATGAACCATTTTTTCTGTACCTTGCCTACAACGCAGTGCACAGCCCGATGCAGGCACCGGACAAATACATGAAGAAATTCTCACATATTGAAGATGTGCACCGCCGGTTATTTGCGGCAATGCTGAGCAATCTGGATGACAACGTGGGTCATCTGTTGGCGACACTGAAAAAGTGGGAATTAGATGAAAATACTCTCATTATTGTCTTGAGCGATAACGGAGGCCCCACCAAAGAACTGACTTCCCGAAACGACCCACTGAGTGGAGGAAAAGGAAATCTGTTGGAAGGTGGTATCCGCGTGCCGATGTTGGTCCGTTGGAAAGGTAAGATCCCTGCGGGCCAAACGTGCACAGATGTGGTGTGGTCGCCAGATATTGTCCCCACAGTGCTTGGAGCATGCAACATCGCCGCACCAAAAAAGGTTTCAGATGGATTGAACCTGTTGCCATTGTTGAAGCGAGAGGCATCACTGCCAACCCGCACCATGATGTGGGAAATGGGACAATGGCAGGCACTTCGACATGGGAATGACAAAATCGTCCGTCAGCGACGCACCGGAAAGGAAGCCTGGCAACTTTACAGCCTGCAAAAAGATATTGCCGAAAAGCACGATCTGGCAGCAACGCTCCCACAGAAAGTAGAAGAACTGGCAACACAGTTTGAACAATGGCAGCAACTCATGAAAACTGAGAACAATTTTCAGAAATAGCGATCATCCACTGGAACAGATATCTGCTGCTGATTCACCTTGGAATGTGCACCACTCAAAATTATTAAGATTCCGGTGAAACCGATTTAAGCAGAAAGCATAATTTTCAATTTGACAAATCGATCCGGCTGTTTTTTCGAGGAAAAATTTGGAATTTGCGTCAATTTTGCGGATTGTAGCGGAAAAAATGGTCTAGGTTTCAGGTGCTTAATTCCGTGCATTGATTGCTCGGATGATTATTTATTCATGAGGATAATTTAATGAGATCTTCTTTTGCTCGTCTGAATTTGGAGTCTTTTGAAGAACGAGTGACACCAGGTGCCTTGAAAGTGGGTATCAGCAGCACAGTACAAATCGGTTCTGTGCTCGAATCCAGCACCAATGTCATTGTCGACAGTGGTGGCAATGTGCTTCCTGGTGGAAGTAATACGGGACCTGTTGTCAGCAATCCTCCTCCCCCACCGCCTCCGTCGAATCCATAACAAGTTCCTTATCTTCAAATTTATTACCATTTTCAGTGCCATTCAACGCGGCAACTGAACCTTTTCGTTTAAACCGGTTTACGGTTGAACTTCCCCTCACGAACAGCGATAATACGACGTATCCAAATCTGGGGGGCGACATCTGTCATGAATCGCATTTTTCGCATCTTTTTGTGTGCCACCATCTTTCTCACGGGTTGTTCCGACGGCAAAAAAGAACCAAAACAGGCCTCTGCATCGGCATCGGACTTAGTGGCACCCGCACCTATCGAACCTGTGGTGTCGAAAGATGCTTACTTGAAAAAATTAAAATCCCGCAGTCCCCTGCAACGTGAAGCGGGGTTGGACGATATTGCTCAGGTGCCGAAAGAAGCTGCAGAATGGATTGATGATCTACTGGAACTGCTGAATGACCCCACCTGCAGCCCCACAGGGCAACACTTTGACGACAAAATCAGCAGCGTGCGGGAAGCGGGTGTGCTGGCACTGCAAAGTATTGGTGCACCAGGCAAAAAAGCCCTCAATGAACGTGGGATTCGCATATTGCGAGATGGCTTGAAAGACCCAATGGGGGTGGTGCGGGAAGCATCTGCAGAAGCACTGGGCCTGATCGGACCTGATGCCCAGTATGCCACAGATGATCTGGCTGTACTGTGCGCTGATCCCGACGACAACATCCGCAAAGCGGGCTATCAGGCACTCAAATATATCAAACCAAAAAGTTCCGTGGCGATTGTTCGCTTGTTAATTAATGAAAATCCTTTCATTTGTCAGGATGCGGCCACGGCACTGCGTTGGTTGAAACCCTACGGTGCCGAAGTGGTGCCCCATCTGGTGGCAGCAATTAACAGCACCGCACTGGAAATGGTGAACCCCACAGTGGCGATTTATGTCCGGAATGCCGCTGCCGAAGCCCTGGGTGGTGCAGGTGTCGCTGCCGAAGCAGCCATTCCCGATCTGGTTAATGTCATCAATAATCTGGAGCCCACCGCACTCGAATTGATGATTCGACCTTCCAAACCCGGCCAACAGCCAAATAGCCGCACCGGTGCTGCGGTGGCGCTCAGCCGGATTGGCAAACCAGCCATCCCCGAAGTGCTGAAACTGCTGAAAAGTAACAATCCGGTTGCTCGCCACCAGGCGGCAGCTATTCTTGCCAACCTTGGCAACGATGGGGTGGAACATTGCGAAGCAGTGCTGGAAGCGTTACGCACGGAAACCACCAGGAACATGGCATCCGGGGATGTGATTGTGCAACTGGTTCAGACTGGTTTTGAACTTGGTGGCAATCCCAAAGAGGTGCTGGACCCAATTTCGATCATTCTGGCTGATGGTGGCGGCAATGCCCAGTTCGCCAGTATGGTGCTGGAAGGTGTTGGCCGCAGAGGTTATCCCGCAGTACCAGAACTGGTGAAACAGATTACTGCCGAATCGGAGACCGAATTTCTACTGCCACTGGTGCGGGCGTTATACAAAATTGGCCCTGCTGGCAAACCCGCCATTGCCACATTGGCCAAAAAGCTGATTCCGAGCAAAGATACTGTGCTGGGCAGGGATAAATTGGAGCCACAGGTGGCTCGCTACATCATTCTGTGCCTCAGCCAGTATGGTGCCGACGGTGCAGCAGCCATCCCACAGTTAACGCCATATCTCATGCACCCCGACGAAGGAATGGTTGTTGATACGCTGAAGGCATTTCAGGCAATGGGCAGCAAAGCGGCCCCTGCGGTACCTGGGATCATTAACAAACTGAAACAGGCATCCACCCGCGGGGTGATTCAGGAGCACTGCCTAGAAACTCTGATTGCCATTGGACCTACAGCAAAAGCCGCTGCCAGTACCGTAGGCGGATTGGTCACATCCAAAGATAGTGGTGTCCGGAAGCTGGCTCTCATCTGTGTGGCAAAAATCAGCCCCACAGAAGCTACGGTTCATTTGAAAAAAGGTCTGACTGATTCCTCCATGTCGAACCGTTTGGCGGCACTGCGGGCAATTGCCGAGTTGGGACCTGCGGCCAAAGATGCCAAAGCAGATCTGCAGGCAATTGTCAATAAACCCACTGCGAAAGATTTGATTCTGTGGGCCACGGTGGGGCTGATACAAATGGGAGAAAGTTCTACCACCAGTGTAAAAATCATCCTGGATGCACTGGCTGATCAGCGTAATCGCAGCCTGCAAGTCAGTGCGGTTGAATGCCTGCAGGTGCTGGATAGCGAACGCACACGGCATTTTGTAACACTGAAGGCACTGCTGCAGCCACCAGAACGGGCCAATCCGTTCCAAAAACGACTGCAAATCGCCATTCTGGGAGTGGTGCAAGCTGCTGGTCCTGCTGCAAAAGAATTTATCCCGGAATTACTGCCACTCTTAGCCGATTCCGATCAGGAATTGGTGCGGGAAACGATCCAGACACTCAAACAGTTGGGCATACATGCGATTGTGGCAGCCCCCCAGCTGCGCGACCTGGTGCGAAATGACCTGACCCACAGTAACATGGCGTACGATGCACTGCAAGTGATCGATCCCCCACTGATGAAAGAGCCGGAAGAACCGAAAGAGTAAGTAGTTGCGTCGATTCTGCGATCTTCCAGAACGGCGGCCCCTCAGGGCTGGGGATCATTTGATGGCATAAAGTGCTGGGTTTGAATTATTCTAATTACCAAGGCCAGCAAGACCTTCTATGGTCATTTCACAGGCACGAAGTGCCGTATAAGTCTAGCCCGGTCCGAAAGGGCCGGGTATTCGATTCCAAACAATTCCAAGGACTGTAGACCCGTCTAATTTTGAAACAGGCTTTGGGCACTTCCACCATTTTTCCAGAATTCGCGCAAACAGATCATTTTCGACCATTCTTCTGGTGTACTTGAGTGACAAAACTGAAAAACACTCAGCAAAAACGAAAAAACTGAATACAAGAGAGAACGGCAATGAACATGATCAGCAAATACTCAGTAGTAGCAATCGTAGTGGCAGCGGGTTTCTTCAGTGGTTCTGCCGCAAACGCACAATCCTGTGCGGTGATCGATCGGCTGGCTTTGCAACTGGATCGTCAGGCACGCGGGGTTCATGCCGAAGTGGATGCCCACTTCAAGAACACCCCACTGTACCGTCACTTGCACGAAGATATCGAGCAGATGGAAGCGTTGGCGGGGCAGATTCACGAACTGGCAATCCGAAACGCCGACTTCAGAACCATGAAAGTTGCGGTGCATGATCTGGATAAACTGAACAGTCATATTTCTGGACTGGTGGATCAACTGCGGTTTCACCCATGTGATCAACGGGCATACATCCACCTGAAATCGAGCGTGCTCGACCTGGACCGAACCATTGTGGCAATGCAGAACGAACTGTACCGCACCAATCGGGTTCCTGTTCATCCAGTACATGGTGGCCACGGGTTCCCCAGCCACGGCGGTGGTTTTCCTCGACACAGTGGTCATGGTGGGTTCCAAGGCCACGGGCACGGTGGCTTCCAGCAACCGGTGCAAGTTATTCCTCAGCCTGTGGTGGTGCAACAACCTGTGTTCGTGCCTCCCACCAAGACGATCACCATCGGTAAAGGTGACTTCCGCCTGGGCATCCGAATCCGCTAAGTGGTTGTGAAATAAGAAGTTCAGCAGTTCAAGATCCACCTTTCCGGTGGATTTTTTCGTTTTCCAGTTTCTTGACGTTACGTCGCCAGGAATACAATTTGTACCACTGATACTGGAGTTGTTGCCTTCATCGCCCACAGTGCCTGCAAGAGGATTTCTTTTTCAAATTGACCGCAAAGTCGCAAAGCAATATCCAATTGTCATTCCAGCCAAGGCGGGAATCCGGTGCAATTTGACTTCTCGGTGTCTTAGCGTTTTGGCGGTCAAATTCCCCTTGAGAGAGTGGGAGCACAAGGGATTTTTCACAAAAGATTGGGTTTCATTACAGATGAAAGGTGATTTCCATTCATTTTCAGCGATGGGAATACCAGTTTCCCTCATTCGATCTGCACAATATTCGTAACGTGCTATAAAATACACTTTTAGGCATTTGGGAAGTCGCTGACATGTGGCCGTCGCTGATTACAAAACTAGGTCGTTACCGCGAACTGGAAACCCTGTTGGGCGATCCCGAGATTGCAGCCAATCCGAGCAACTATAACCAGATTGCCCGCGAACTGAGTAGTCTGGGCAAACTGGTGAAACCCTACATCGAATATCAGGAAGTAGAAGCCAGTATCCAGGATGCAAAGGAATTGCTGGAACAGGAAGCCGATGAAGAGATGCGGGTTTATGCCGAAGAAGAGCTGAAAAACCTGCAAACCCGACTTGGCGAACTGAAAAACAAGATCGAAGACCAGCTTTTAGTGGATCCGGACGAAGACTTCGACAGCCTGTTTGTCGAAATCCGTGCGGGCACCGGTGGGGATGAAGCGGCAATTTTTGCAGGCAACCTGCTGGATATGTATACCCGCTACGCACGTGCAAACGGCTGGGCGATTGAGACGATTGACTACAGTGAAGGGGAAGCTGGTGGATACAAAGAAATCGTCTTCAGCCTGAGTGGCGAAGGCATTTTTCAGAAAATGCGTTACGAATCGGGTGGGCACCGCGTGCAGCGCGTTCCCAAAACCGAAACTCAGGGCCGAATTCACACTTCCGCTGCCACTGTGGCCGTGATGCCGGAACCCACCGAAGTGCAGGTGGATATCAAACCGGATGATATCGAGTTTGAAACGATGCGGGCCGGTGGTGCTGGTGGGCAGCACGTCAATAAGACGGAATCTGCGGTTCGTTTGTGGTATAAACGGGGCACATCCGACGAGATTGAAGTAAAATGTCAGGATGAACGCAGTCAGCACAAAAACCGCGAGCGAGCCATGCGGGTGCTGCGAAGCCGGATTTTTGAACGACAGCAGGCAAGGATCGCCCAGGAACGGGCCGAATTTCGCAAAAATCAGATCGGTTCCGGTGGCAGAAACGACCGCATTCGAACCTATAACTTCCCACAAAACCGCATTACGGACCACCGCATCAATCTGACTCTGCACACCCTCGACCAAACGATGATGGGCGAAATGGATGAGCTGATCAACGCCCTGCGGGAATACGACAAACAGCAACGATTGTCACAAATGTCGTAACTATCGCCCCGATAAGAACTTACAGATGACTGTGCCAAATTAGGACACCCCCACGAATGACATCGGATGTCTGGACCATTCAGCGCCTGCTCACCTGGACTGAAGACTATTTTCGCAATCGTGGGGTGGAGCAACCCCGCCTGGAAGCTCAAATTCTGCTGGCACACACCTTGGGGTGCAGCAAAATCGACCTCTACGTGCGGTTCTCGGAACTTGCGAGCGATTCCATTCGCCAGCAATACCGCGAACTGATCCGAAGACGCACCGAAGGCACCCCGATTGCCTATCTGGTGGGTGAAAAAGAGTTTTTCTCATTAAAGTTTCATGTTTCGCCGGCGGTGCTGATCCCACGTCCTGACACGGAAGTGCTGGTAATGGAAGCACTTCGGTTGATTGATGCCAAAAAACCTGCCCAGATACTGGATATGGGCACTGGTAGTGGCTGTATTGCAGTAACGCTGGCAAAATCGCTGCCCCTGGCCCACCTGCAGGCGATTGATCTGTCTCTGGACGCACTGGAGGTGGCAAAAGGGAACGCCGCACTCCATTCTGTGGGGGATCGGCTGCAATTTCTGCATGGTGACTGGTGGCAGGCCGTGTCACCGGATGCAACATTCGATCTGATTGCCACCAATCCACCGTACATTTCCGAAGCCGAATGGACCGAAGTGGATGCCGGAGTAAAAAACTTCGAGCCAACGATGGCACTGCTGGCCCCACCAGATGGGCTGAGGTTTTATCGTTCGCTGGCCACCGATGCGGCAGCACATCTGCACCACGGTGGGCATTTACTGGCAGAAATTGGTTACCAGCAGGGGATTGCGGTAAAGGAACTTTTTGCCGCACAGCCGGAATGGGCAAATATTCGGATTCTGAAAGATTTTTCCGGCAACGACCGCGTCCTTGCTGCAACTCGAACGATGTAATTCGTGGGAATGGTTGAAATTGTCGAATTCGTTCCCTGACAAAACATTTGTTTTCAAGCCAAAATTTGCTTTTCACTCTCAATTCTTCCCACGCATGAATTGCTGACTGTGGCGCGAGAAATTTTCTCAGAACTGAAAATTAGCCAAATTATTTCCCAATTCGGTTGACAAAATTCAAATTTGTATTTTGGTCCTGTTCTAGTCTGCAGTGTATGAAAGTCGAAAGATTCGCAGTCCTTAATTATTCGGTGATCAAGCGATGCCAGACAACAATGTTCGATTGAATGTGGAACAAATTGAAGAACGTACCCTCCCATCTGGTACTGTTGGTGTGGTAGTTCAGCAACCTGTTCAGATCCAGACCAATAGCGTGATGGTGGATAGTGGCGGTAACGTGGTATCCAACAACAATAATGGTGGCCAACCTGTGGTGGTAGCAGCCCCGCCGGCACCACCGCCCGGCAATCCTGATCGCCGCTAAAAAAGGGACCGTTCCTCTATCTGCTGGTCGCTTTCAGGGCATCGTCCAGAAGTTTGCCCCATTTGTCTGCGGCAATCATGTCACCTGTAGCCATTGCGGTGCGGTACTCCTTCGCTGCGCGCCATAATACTTGAAGTTTAATAGCGTTCAGGTCGTCTTCTGCTGGCAGAGAATAAGACACTCGCTGCACTGGTTCTGCATTGCTAACTGCTTGTTTGGCAGGTAGTTGCGCTGGTAAGTGCCCCACAAAAGCGGGTGCCAGTGCCTTTGGTGGTTCCTTGGTTTCGATAAATCGTCCCACAGGAATTGGTAACTGGCAATCATCCAACATATGTTTGGGTATGCGAATAATTTGTGCTTGCACACTTGTGCAAAATCCGAATACCATCGCAGCCATGCACCACATCGTCGATCGATTCCACATACAGTATCCTCCCTGTAGCAAATTCCTGCGTGACCGATAACGCAATTCGGCACGGACGACAAGGGTAAAATTTTCACCCACCCATCAGTGCAAATGCTGTGCTGGCAAAGGCTTGCGCTTGATGCAGAAATTTCCCGCAATCTGGCAATAGATTAATTTTTTCTCATGCATCTTGGAGATGCAGGTATCACGCAAACACAGATCCTTTTCTGTTCCAGAAATCTGTCGCAGTGTGGGAGGCAAAAAACCTAACGTGGGACAATGTAAGTCTTGAAAAGTTGATCAACGGGTGATCGCTCTGGTCGGCGTAATGCCAGAAAGAGATAGGCAACCAGTGTTGCGGGTGCCAGCATCAGCAGAAACAGCCGCAGGTCGTGCAGCTCAGGATGCTTGACGATGATCCACATTGCCAGAATGCACACCAGGTAAAAAGGCAGCCAGGTAAGCATTGATCGCACCAGCACAATCATGCGATTGGCCCGCAGACCATGACGATTGACAACCGCCACGCCAGCAATCCACATTCCAATACCACCGTTGAATACCAGGGCACAGAGTGGCCAGAAAAATAGTGCCCAGCCAGTTTGCAACAGCATCAGCGATTTACCGTTGCTGCTGCGGGCAGCTTCCAGCCGATCCTGCACGCGGGATTCGGTAATTCCACCCAGGTGGTTGGGGCTGATCGGCGGTAATGGTCGCTCTTCGCTGGCCAGTTCCGAAATCACCTGCTCAAACACTGTTCGCTCAAACTGATTCATATAGCTGTGCTGCTGTTCCAGCAGTTTTTCACTTTCATCCACCTCATGTTCCAGATAACCCATCACCACCTGGATTTCCTGCGGCGGCATTTTTTTCACCCACGCGGGGGCTTTTTCTGGTGGCAACTGCATCATGGCAGTCAGGGCATTGTTGCTGTCCTGTAAAGTACGGTATTCCTGGTGGGCGATGTAGGTCTGCTGGAATTGAAAAAACGTGGGAATCAACAACAACAGACCAAAGCCCATGCTCATCAGCAGACTTTGCACACCAATATGTGCCGCACGCAGGGTCGTGGATGTATTGCGTGGCATCGTTCGCAAGTCGTTCAGATCATGGGCTAATCGTTCCGGATAAATGTCGTCGGCAAATATCTGTTCAATGACCTGACGAGCCGCCAGTGGCAGGGGTGCCTCTGGTGGCTGCTGACAACACCGTGGCTGACCTTCAAATGCCAGCGTAATGAATTCACGCAGTAATTTTACTTCGTTTTCCGCATCAGCAATTTGCAGATTCCGTTTGTTGGGCAGTACAAAGTCGATAATTCTCAAACGACCATTCGGCTCCAGCCACAATTGTGCCAGATTGAGGTGCTCCGGCAACGAATCATCCTTCCGCCCACGGTCTATTTCTTCAACCAGTTGCACCAGCAGTGGGTAAATCTGTGGCCATTGCAGCGGTTTCGCCGGATCAACCACATCAATAAAAGCCGCCCCCAGGGGTGCGTTGAATGCCAGCCAGCGCATCCGTTGATTCTGCCACTGAAGCTCCCCACGGCCCGTATTTCGCAAACGGGTGGGGCCAGTATCGACCATCAATTCCGTATCAGCCGAAATCTCTTCCAGTTCAATCAGCAATCGCCGGCTCAGGGTAATATCTTTAGCCAGAAACAGGTGCGGGTGACCGGGTGGTTGCTCAATTCTGGCGAGGACTTCCACGCCCGGAATCGAAGGCAGGTCGCTTGATTTCGGTAGTGTTTTCGCCAGATCGTCCAGCCAGTTTCCTGCGTGGGCGGCAAACCGCAGTTCGCATTGAAGACGCATCCGAATAATGACCGCACAGTCGGTGGCCATGTCGTACAGGGCTCGAAAGCCCCACTTTTTGCGAAACATGATCGACAGGCCAATCCCGCCAGCCACCGCAGCGATCAGTGCGGTGACAATCGGCAGCCCGGGAATCATGATCCCCGTCCAGTTCATCAACTGCCTCGTCAGCCAGCCAAAATTGACGGTCAGAAAGACGAGAGCCAGAAATAACGACATTCGCGCCAGTGCCCTGGGGATGCCCGGCGGTTCTACCTGACGGTGGCGAATCACTCGCAAGCCGATCAGAATTTTCCCCAGAGTGGTACCATACCATCCCTCACCAACAGTGAAATAGCTGAACATGATGATCAGCATCGTCCACGAGGTGTTGAAGACCCCCACTCGAAAGAGTGGTTTAAAACCAGAAAGTTCCAGCAGAATATCAATTGGCAGTGCGACCAGTGCCACCAGCAGCAGATCGATGCAATAGGCCGCAATCCGCAGGCGTGGGCGGGCCGGCAACTGTCGTTCGGGCAACAGGGCTTCCAGATCTTCCCGCAATTCATCCAGTGTGCCATACCGCCGTTCGCGGTCTCGTTCCAGGCCGGTCATCAGAACCCGTTCCAGCGATTTACTGACATTTGGGTTCAGAATTCGTGCAGAGGCTGGCGATTCGGACAGCGTTTTGGCCATTGAACTGGTCAAACTGTCCGATTGGTGGGGGGCTTGACCTGTCAGCAGATAGAACAATGTGGCCGTTACCGAATAAACATCGGTATCAAAGCCAATCGTTTCACCCTTAATCTGTTCTGGTGCGGCAAACCATACTGTCCCCACAAAGGTGCCTGTGCGGGTCAGCCCTTTTTCGCGAGCATTAGAGCTGGAGCCAACCGCCTTGGAAAGTCCAAAATCACCCCCACCTTCACGTGGCCGTCGGCTGTCAGGAAACAGTTGGAAGGCTTGACATCGCGGTGAATCACCCCATTGCGGTGGGCTTCATTCAACCCATCAACGATCTCAATTGCCAGACGCACCGCCCGCAGCGGTTCCAGCGGGCCTTCTTCATCAATCAGTGTTTTCAACGTGTTGCCAGGCATTAATTCCATGGCAATGTAGGGCCAGCCCGCATCTGCATCAGCAATGAAGACGAACACACTATGGGGGTGGTTGATCTGACTGGCTAAGCGGCCTTCCTGCCGAAAACGCTCGACCGAGACGGCGTTATCCACCAGGCGGGGATCGAGCAGTTTGACGGCGGCAGGTTGCTGCGTTTCTTTGTGAATCGCCTCAAAAACGGTGCCCATCGCACCAGAGCCAAGCACTTTCAGCAATTTGAATGGGCCAATTTCGTCCGGCATCTGCCCACGGGTGCGGCCATTTCCAATGGGCATCAGGCCAGAATCGGTACCCGCAGAGCTGAGATCATCAAATTCGTACGTGCCGGTGGGGGCTTCATGTCCATCGGGAATTGTGGAAATTCGACTGCCACAATAGGGACAATAGCGGACGCCTTCCGCTAGTTCCGAGAGTGACCGCTGACATTTTCCACAGACAAGCTGCATGAACAGATACTGGTAAAAACCGTTAAGTGATTATAGCAGAACCATTTAGGGAAATAAAGGCACTGCACCTACTTCTCCCACGCAGGAGACTCTCTATCAGGTACGTTCGCACCACAGATCGGTTCATTTGAGGAAAAAATGAAAATTCGCCCCCCACCTGAACCCGGACAGGAAAATTAGTGAGTTTTCATTAATATAATAAACCTCTTTCAACCTGTCCTGATCCCACGTGGGTTACAGACCCAGGCGAAGGTGGACTTTTTCGGTCAATGCGGCCAGAGGTAAGCCAACAATCGAACGATCTAACGGACGATAGAATAACCGAATCAGCACCGCAGGTTGTTCTTTGGCCAGACTGGCATAGCCACGCAACAGATTTTCGATGTTGGAATAACCTTTGCGTCGGTCTGCCAGCACAATTCGCTGGCCTTCTTCATCGGCAATCACCTGCTGATCCCGCACCCGCCCCACATCGGTGGGTTTCAGCAGAAATACCGCTTCCTGTGGGGCCAGAGGGTGCATTAATTGCTGCCGAAATCGTTCAATTGCTGAACTGAAATCGGTGGCAGCGAACTGGTAAACACTGGCTAGTGCCTCATCGTAATCGCGGTTGCCCTGTTCAGCAGAGCGATCCCAGCGGATACGGGGATTAATGAGAAACGGCACCACCGCAGCCTGAGAAACCACCATAGGTGCGGCATAACTGGGCTGTTCCAGAATCTGGTTAACCGAACGATAGGCACGCACCGCGTACGAGTGGTAAATTTCGCCTGTAGCCACATTAATCAGGTTGCTCAACTCGATTCGCTGTTGTCTGGCATCGTCATCGGTGCGTTCGTAGGCTAATTCCAGCAGGGTCATATCTTGTTGAACGAAGCCTTTTTCGATCAGATCACTGGCGTGTAAATCCAGCCCCAGCACTTCATCGACGAAACTGTAATACACCGCTTCACTGGCCTCTCCAGCGGGGGCATCGTGGCGAATGTAGGCCCGAGAGGAGTTCAGAATGCCCCACAATTTGCCGATGGCGTCGCACGCCAGCATTTTCCGCTCATCATCGGAAATCCCTTTCATCTTGCAGGTCATCAGTAGGTTGCGATAGGCCATATTCGCACTGTTCAGGTTGACATCTGCCAGAGATTTGGCTGTTTTTTCAATTTTTTCAATTTTGCTGGTGGCAAACCAGTCGCCCGTGGCCACCAGTTCGGTCAGCAGGTGATCTGCATGATCAAGAGCATCCGCACGGGCCACTTTGGCTTTATCAATCCCCTTTTTGGTGGGGCGTTTCGGTGCGGAAGGGCCAAATTTCTTGCGATCATCCGCCGCCAGCTTCTTCTCCCGCTTGAACACCAGGTCGTCGCTCGGTTCCTGGGTGGTAAAACTGTCGGGGTTCTGAATGTAGGCCAGCAGCAAACCCAGGCTGTACTTGTCTGGATTGAAACGGCTTGGAGAATTCGTGCGAAATACGGGATTATTCGGGTCGATAAAGTCGGCTGAAAGATAGTAGGGGTCGCGCGCGGTCCCTTGTGCCTCTGCCAGCAGCCACGTGCCATCAGCAGAAACGCCCGGATTGAGGATGCGGTTGCCAGCAACAATTTCTGCAGCTTGTTCCAGCACATTTTCGTCCGGAGCCATGTTCCGGACCATTTCTTCCGTCAAGGGTACATTCAGCGGCATATCTCATTCCGTGGTGCAAGCAGGACGACCAACCATTACAAGCAAAAAACGACCAATAGATTACTGTACATACATGTCAATACTTGCCAAGGGCCATTTGAATGTCGGGGCTCTCAATTTTCCGCACGCCACGATGAATAGATTGATTCTGAATTGCCTTCACCCCCTTCCCTGCGCGGGATGGGGGCTGGACGGTGGCCCACCAGAAAATCCATCACCTGAAGAGAAAACCAAGACGATACTGGCCTTGCAGGAATGTTGGCAGGCAAATAGTTGCTGATTTCTGTAGCTGGTGGAGGCATTTGTAGCCGAAATTCAGGTCAACCTGTCGCAATCCCAAAAGTAAACGCGGTGTTTTCCTTATTCTTTTACTTTCTCCAGTACAAACATCACGGCTGTCTTTGACATCGGGTCAAAGACAGTGGGGCGTGGGATATTTTCTTCATCAGCAACAGAAATGATTAATTGATCATTTTCAAATTTAAATATCGCACGATCAACGGGTTGTCCCTTGCCAAGCAGATCAATCTTGAATGGTGTAGAGGCAGTGTCGATGATTAACTTCGCCGTTTGGCTTTTTCGCATCGCCTCATCGACCGTAACGGTGTTTTCTGCGATCGTCCAGAAAATATCGGTTGGTTTTCGTACAAAATCTCCCAATCGTACTTCAACCATTTTCCACTTCCCCTGGAACTTCATTAGTTCTGTGGGGTCATTCTTCATCTCAGGATTGATCTGATCATTCGCGGGAGAATTTCCCGTTTTTGCTGCTGGTGGAAGATCTCCTGTATTACCTTTCTGCAAGGTGTTCGTTGGCGGTTGCGTTGCGGTAGTAGAGGATTGGCCGCTTTTTTCCTGTTTATCACATGAAGTGAAGAACATACTTAGCACACAGAGCATCTTTGGATAAAAACACTTCATGGTAAAACCTTGCCACAAATGAAGGAATAACAACAACTCGGCCTGTCAAAGGAACGTGTACGTCAGGTTCAGGCTACCGCACTGAGCAAACTGCGTGCCGCACTGCAAGTAGCAGAACAGGTGTAATTGTAAATAACATACGAATAAGCTAAGTGCACGCCGAAATTATCACTCCGGCGTAGGCGGACATCCAATTCAACCAGTTTGAAGTGCCAGCACTTGACCAGTGCTGTTAGCAGCAAAAATCAATTTTCCGATCTCAAACGGCACTATTTTGGTCGATCGATCCAAAGAGGTGATAGCAATTTTGCAAAAATTCACAAAAAAGATTGATTCGCCGCAACTTAATACTGAATAAGCAGTTACGACAGCCATTTTTCGCGAAAAATCGTCCCGGCGATAAAAAAATTGCCAAAATTGGCAGACACGAGGATATATTATATGTGCGTGAAAATAAGTCCATGCTTTGGAATTGATCTTTGACAACTCGAAAAACAACACCAATGCTGCCCTGTGGTGTGAAGTGCCACCAATTCATTTGGATTGACTGGAACTTTCACCACGGGCAGGTTTTGCCTGAAAACCGCAGTTTGGCATCCCTCATTCCCGCGTAGGCGGGAATCCAGGGCGAAGCCTTGAATTAGCACAATTAATCCGAAACCACCAGAACCGTCATTCCCGCATAGGCGGGTACAATCTCAGGCAGTAAATTCGAAGAACAACCTGTTAACCGATGCCTACCTGAAAACCGTCATTCCCGCGTAGGCGGGAATCCAGGGCGAAGCCTTGAACAAGTAATCGCGTAGGCTGGAATCTTTGTGCCCCGAATCTGAATCTTCATGTGGGTGGCAGGATCATCCGCACCGCGGCCGAGGATCCGTTTTATGTCGAGTACCAGGGGTGGGTGCCCGCGAAGTTCCTGCAGCCCGGCGACCTGCTCCAGTCGGAGGATCAACAGTATCTGCCTGTCGAAGGCGTGGCCGACAGTGGCGAAGTCGAAACGGTTTACAACTTCCGCATCAGCGACTACCACACCTACTTCGTCGGCGACCCCACGTGGGGCTTCAGTGTCTGGGCCCATAATGCGAATTCTTCTTATAAGCATGTATCAAGGCCGCAGTAGTTGACGAGCATGGGACGACAATCAGAAGCCCTAAAAAGGTGAGGATGAGCAAAGCAGTAGAAGACCATCACCTTGCTTCCAACAATGGCGCTTGGAGACGTCATTTTGAAGAGTTATTTGCAGGCGCTGGGATGAGATTAAGTCATGTAAAAAATATTGTTCGTTTGGAAAATCATTATGTATCGCACGGTTTCTATAATTATGAAGTGTACACTAGGCTGGCTAAACGAGTTAAAGGACTCAGGAGAGGGTCAGCCGCTTATCGAAAAGCGATCGAAAGCGAGTTGACAAAAATTAGTAGAGAAGTCCAAGACCCATATTCAAGTTTGGGTGCACTACTGAGAAACCGAGCAAGCTGGTTTGAAAGTCATAATACAAAGCCATCAGATTTTGGATTATAAACATGAGCAGCCAATACTATTCGTTAATGCCAATTGGTCGTGAAGAAGATTGGTACTTGAAGGTGCCAGCAGATGTTACCGGCACAGAAATTGATGTGTGGTTATTTACCGATGGAACCAGGTATATGGGTGATAAGATATACATTGATGTCAAGTATGAAGGCAATCATAGTGCTATTACTTTTTCTGCATATGGTTTTCCGGTGCTGTCAGCCGAAATTGCCAACGAATTAGCCAAAATTTGCGGTGACGAAATCCAGTTAGTTGAATCAACAGTTAAAGGGCACGGCAACTATTACATACTCAATGTTTTGAATATTGTTGATTGCCTCGACCATTCCTGTGTTCGACAGTACTACCCAAAAGATTTTGAAGAAAATCGATTGAGGGGAAAACCCCGGGCAGTAGGGATGATGAAAATCGATACAACTAAGTTGAATCATAACAAGATTTTTCGTGTTAAAGACTGGGAAATACCGATTGTAGTTAGTGATGATGTATATAAGGTATTCAAGAAATTCGGTAGTGGTGGAATGCGGGCAACTTAGGAAGTTCCTATAGTCCATAGTGTTTTCGACTTCGACGATTATCTCCACGTTAACCCTTGACCATCCACGACGTGGCGCGGACCTGAGTGAACTACACGAATAATTTCCACATTATGTCCACACGACAGTCGGGCATTCAGAAATGAATTATTAAAGATTAAAAATGAAGTGAGAGATCCTTCAACACCCTTGGGCGGTATTCTGCGAACACCAGCAACAGTTGGCAGATTCGGATTTGAAAGTCGCAATAGTAAACCATCTGATTTCGGATTCTAACTATGAAAAATCGTTACTATTCATTAATACCAGTTGGACGTGAAACAGATTGGTATTTGGTTGCGCCGAAGGATACTTCTGGTGAAAAAATCAATCCGTGGATATTCGCTTCGGGAACCAAATATACTGGAGATTCAATTCACTTTGACGTTAAACGCGAAGGAAATCAGTCAGCAGTTACTTTTTTAATGTATGGATACCCTGTGATTTCGACGGAAGTTGCAAATGCTTTGAACAATGCTTGTGGTAGTGAGATCCAGTTAATTGAAACCACCATCACTGGATATGGTACATATTACATACTTAATGTATTGAATGTTATTGATTGTCTTGACCATTCCTGTGTAATTAGTTATTATGAAGATAATTATTTTTTAGAATATCGTCGCGGGCTACCCAGCTTTGTCCTTAAGTTGAAAATCGAAAGAACAAAGTTGCAACAACAAAAGATATTTCGTGTCAAAGATTGGAGGTTGCCAATTGTTGTATCTGAAGAGATATTTCAACTTTTTAAGGAATATCATGTCAATGGCTTCCGAATAGAATTATAGCGCTGCCGGTGCGCTCGTGCAGGCGGGCGAGCAGATTCGGTTCATCACTGCTCTGCTCCTGATACCGACCGCTTTTACACCCCTTGGCCAGCTGTCGGGCATTCAGACAGATGTTCATCGTGCAGCTGGCCATAGTGGCGGAGTTTCAATATATGTAAACTTTCATGAGCTAAAATATAAAAAATGAAAATCAATGATTCTAAATTTAAAATTGATCTGATAAAGCCAGTTAAGGCAGCTGATCATGAAACTATTACTCAATTTGAAGAAGAAATAGGTAACACTATACCAATTCAGTATCGAGAATTTCTGTTGCAACAAAACGGTGGCAAACCGAAATTGTATGTTGTTAAGTTTGGAAAGCGTCCCTATGACGATGCAGCTATTGATATGTTCTTAGGGGTCAAATGCAAGTTATCAAATAGTATTAAATTTTTCTTGGAGATCTACCAGGAAAGAATTCCTGAATGGACACTTCCTATTGCATCAGAAGAAGGTGATAATTTATTCTTGATTTCAACACGACAAAGTGATAATGGGGCAATTTTCTTTTGGGATCATGAGAAAGAACAAACGAAAAAAAGCTACAAGAAAATCGCTAAAGACCTGTATAATTTTCTGCAAATGCTACATCCACCAAAACTAATTGAATATCAACTTGCAAATGTTGTATATGATAATGGAGTTAGTGAAACCTTTCTTATTGACGCTAATTTTTGGTCAGTATCCAGAAATAAAGTTGTTGCTGTTAGTGAACTAGAAATTAATCCCGCATAGGCGGGTACAATCTCAGGCAGTAAATTCGAAGAACAACCTGTTAACCGATGCCTACCTGAAAACCGTCATTCCCGCGTAGGCGGGAATCCAGGGCGAAGCCTTGAACAAGTAATCGCGTAGGCTGGAATCTTTGTGCCCCGATTCTGAATCTTCATGTGGGCGGCAGGATCATCCGCACCACGGCCGAGCATCCGTTTTATGTCGAGTACCAGGGGTGGGTGCCCGCGAAGTTCCTGCAGCCCGGCGACCTGCTCCAGTCGGAGGATCAACAGTATCTGTCTGTCGAAGGCGTGACGTGGCGAAGTCGAAACGGTTTACAACTTCCGCATCAGCGACTTCCACACCTACTTCGTCGGCGACCCCACCTGGGGCTTCAGCGTCTGGGCTCATAATGCGAATTCTGCAGCGTATAGCGTACGACGAAGAAGAGGAATGCATTCCACAGAATTCACAACATCAAAAGGCAAGACCATTGTTTATGGTAAAGCGCAGATAACAAACGGCCCACATAGTAAAGCGCATGCAACATTAGTAAACCGCCAAGTTCGTAAGATGGTAGAAAGTGGTGACTAATTATATATCATCATGAATCGTTCATGGCGGACTGCATTGAATGTCACCAGAACGGGTGCAATCAACAAACGCCCTGACATTATCGGCGTCCGCAGAGATGGGAAAGTAGATGCATTTGAAGTATTATCAATTACTGATGATCCCCTAGAAACTAAAATTAAATTAAGAAACGGAATGGACTCTTTGCCTGAAGAGCATCAAGGAAAACCAAAAATTATTCGCGATTTGGTCATCAAGCGTAAAAGGAGATGACTTGTGGTGGAGGCTGATACAAGTTATAACTGCATTGCATTTTATGGCAACGATGAAACAGACTACTTGATAAATGCCAGATTACTGCAATGCATTCTGAATTGGATGGAGTCATTGAATTGTTGTCCGGATGTAATGAGCATTCATGGCGAAGGCTATACCCCAAAGTTGCTGTCATTCAAAAGGCAGAGATCTAAGCTTATCAAAATGAGTTTTAATAATATCACTGGATTTAATGTTATATCGACTGGTGATTCATACCTTAATCACTTTCACGGATATTTGATTAATGTTGTGGCGTCATTCGATAGCGATGAAAGATATTTTGTTATAAGTATAAATGATCAGTGTATGTCAATTGACCACCTCAATAATCTTCAGCTGATCCAATCAATTGCTGATTCGACAGGTTCAAAATACGGAATTAGTTATCAAAGAAGCTTTGATAAAGGTCCTGAATGGTATGCTCTTGGGATAGGGACGGGTGATGAGAATTCCCCAGAGGAATCGCTCGAGGTAGAGCGTCATGGACGATGGGGTTTAAGAATGGACGACGAAGAAATCTACAAAGGGAGTATAAGGGATCTTTATCCATATAATTATGTAAATGATTTTCAACTAAAGTTAATGATTGGCGAAATGCGGCTAAAAGATTTTATCACTGCGGATGCCAATCATGGCAGTCTGATTACCTTCAATAGCACTTTGAGCTTATGGCGGGTGACGGAAGAGCAGATTGCACGCATCAGACCCTTGGCAGTTGAATCTGGTATCATTTATTCGTAAGTCTTGGGCCAACATGAGAGAGCAGCCAGTCGCCTTTGAAGCCAGTTTGAGACGATTATGCAGTGTCGCAACAATCGTTACGACATTGATCAACATCTTAGATCTTTGACAACTTGACAACGAATCGCACAGTGTTAGGTTGCTGGGCGGTCGCAGCTTGCCCACCTGTGGGCTGGACGCAAACTGATTGGTATAGGGGCGGGGAGGGTGCATTGCTGCACTCCCCCTCCATCAGAGCCGGACTGGCAGAATCATCCGCACCACGGCCAGGCATCCGTTTTATGTGAAAGATCAGGGCTGTGTGCCCGCGAAGTTCCTGCAGCCCGGAGACCTGCTACAGTCGGAGGATCAACAGTATCTGCCTGTCGAAGGCGTGGCCAATAGTGGCGAAGTCGAAACGGTTTACAACTTCCGCATCAGCGACTACCACACCTACTTCGTCGGCGACCCCACCTGGGGCTTCAGTGTCTGGGCCCATAATTACAACATCGTGTCTGCTAAACCAAAATCAGATTGAAAATCGGTGTTTACAGATTTGGTGAGTTATGTTAAGCTGGTCAGAATGTTCAACCTAGGCAAGTCGACCAACCTTTGGAGATCAAGGATGATCCGACCGAACACTACTAAATGGAATCAAACCACCGATGATTTGCGTCGCCTGGCTCTGGAATCCGAGCATCCTCGTACTCGGGAGCGGTTTATGGCTTTGTACCAAATTGCTCTTGGTCACACTAACGCAACTGCTTATGCCGCAGAAATTGGACGTTGCGACGATGTGTTGTTGAACTGGGTTCATAAATATAACAACCATGGACCTGACGCCTTGATTTATCGGCGTACTGGCGGCCGTGTCCCCCTTTTGTCCAGTCGCAGATAGAGCAGATCGTTGATGCCGTTCTGAAAAGCGATCCGGTAGATCACCAATTGCCAGGCCACGGATGGACGATCAGGAAGTTGTGCAACTGGATCGGTTGTCAATTCCAGCGGTATGTATCTCGGAATACCGTGCGGCGGATCCTGCAATTAGCGGGATTGAGCTGGAAGAAATGCAAGAAACTGTTCGGCAAAGGGGACCCTGAAAAGCGGGCCGAATACCTGAAACAGTTCGCGGATATGTACCAGCAAATGTGTCGCGGCGATATCGTGATCATTTATATTGATGAATCCCATTTTCATCGTGATATGGACTTGGGCTATACTTGGTGGCGCAAGGGAGAATCGGCTTGGCGAGTGAGTGATTGCCCTCCGCTGTCCGATCGCATCAACTGGTATGGTGCTTACAATTTCAGTGCTGGTGCATGTTTGATCTGGAACGAAGGCAAATGCAACAAGGAAAACACGGCTGAATTTTTGCACCGAGTGAACGATTGGGTAGAAAGACAAGGTCGACGTGTTGTGGTAATTTGGGATGGAGCACCTTGGCACAAGGCGAAGTTCGTTCGAACCAAAGCCAGCGAGTTGGACATCGAAATAGTAGTTTTGCCCAGTTATAGTCCCGATTTCAATCCCATTGAAGGGTTATGGAAATGGATGCGTGAAGAGGTCACGCAACATTGTTGTTTTGCAACCTTGCGTGACTTGTTCGACGCTTGCAAAGGATTCATCGATACATTGAATGAAACTCCGGATGAAATAATTAAAAGACTGTGGCCAAGATTTGAAGTCGATCCTCAAGCGGAAAAACTCCGATTTTCAATCTGATTTTGGTTTAATTATCTTTTGGTATCTGCTCTCATCACCCAAGCCTGCCTTTTCTCATTTTTCTACTGCGGTGGGGCTGTTTTTCTGGTACCCTGTACCCATTCGGTGGGGAGCCTGGAAAAATGATCTTACAAAACGTTCATACGTGGGTGGTGCTGTGCGGGTGGCTGCTCGTGTCGTCCGTGCATGCCGAATCACCCGTTGATTTCCAAAAGCAGATTGTGCCTCTCCTGATTGATCGCTGTCTCGAATGCCACCGTGGGAGCGATCCCGCAGGTGGTTTGAATCTAATTTCACGCAAATCTGCCCTGCAAGGTGGGGATTCCGGCAAAGTGATTCAACCCGGAAACAGCGACAAAAGCATTCTCTGGAAACTCGTTGCGTCCGACAAAATGCCCCCGAAGCACCCACTGAAGGATGATGAGAAAAAACTCATTCAATTATGGATCGACCAGAACCTACCGTGGGACGAAGACCCGATTCGCCTGTTTGAGCATACCACTTCATTGCGTTCGGGCACCGACTGGTGGGCTTTTCAACCCATTGTGCGGCCAAATATTCCAGAATCACAATATGGCGATTCGTCAAATTCCATTCTCAGCCCGATTGACAGCTTCATTGCTGCAAAATTTCATGAGAAAAAATTAACTTTTTCACCGAAAGCCAGCCGACCGGTGCTGATCAAACGACTTTACCACGACCTGCTGGGTCTGGCACCGACGCACGAAGAGGTGCAACAGTTTGTGAATGATCCCGCACCCGATGCGTGGGAACAGTTGGTGCAGCGAACGCTGGCTTCCCCACAATACGGGGAACGGTGGGCCCGGCACTGGCTGGATGTGGTGCGATTTGGGGAATCGGACGGGTTTGAACGCAACGCACCGCGTGAGAATGCCTGGCATTACCGCAACTGGGTAATTGACGCACTGAATGCGAATATGCCTTACCAGCAATTTGCAGCGTGGCAGTTGGCTGGGGATCAACTGGCACCACAATCGGTGGGGGCGAAAATTGCCACGGGTTACCTGGTGAATGGTATTCACAATACTGTTCTGCCATCGTTACCTGTGGCACGCGAAACCGCCTTTCAGGACGAACTGGAAGAACTGGTTGGCAACGTGGGGCAATTGTTTCTGGGTTTAACCATTAATTGTGCCCGCTGCCACGATCATAAATATGATCCGATCACCCAGGAAGACTACTATCGCTTTGCCGCCAACTTCACCGGTGTGCGACATGGGGAAAGCCTCATCAAAGTGCCGATGAATGAAGAACAGTTGCAGGCACTTACCAGCAAAGAAGTTACGTTGAAACGCTCCCGCGATCAATTGTGGGAACTGGCGAAAAGTCGCCTGCCAAAAGAAGAAGCGGCCAATGTCGGCCCCGCACCACTGGCTGCGTGGGATTTCCAGCAGTCTGGCAAGGATTTGCTGGGGAATCTTGATGTTGAACTACATGGTAAGGCAAAATTCACCCCCACCGGATTGGTGGTGGATGGCAAAAGTGGCTACGCACAGTCTTCCGCGTTGAAAAGCGACTTGCAGGAAAAAACCTTGGAAGCCTGGGTGCAGTTGCCCACGTTGAATCAGGCCGGCGGAGGGGTGATTTCCATTGAAAACGGTGCCGTGTTCGATGCGATTGTCTTTGCCGAAAAAGACAAGAACCAATGGCTGGCGGGGAGTAATTTTTTCCGTCGCACTGCCTCTTTCAATGCACCACAGGAAACGGAAGCCACCCAGCACCCGGTGCATCTGGCCATTACATACGGCAGCGATGGCACCATTACCGCTTATCGAAACGGCAAACCGTATGGTACGGGCTATCGTGCCCAGGAACTGGTGACGTTTCCAGCAGGAAAGTCGCACGTGCTGTTCGGGTTGCGACACCACCCCGCAGGTGGGAACCACGTGCTGAACGGCACAATTATTAAAGCACGGTTATATAACAAGTCACTGACCAAAGACGAGATTGAACAGTCTTTCCGTGCCAGTTCATTTCTCAATTCGGAAAAGGTGCTGGAAGCATTAAAAGAAAATGAGAAAAAACAACTGCTGCAGTGGGACGCACAATTGGCCCACCTGAGGGCAGAAATTGCTCGACTGGCGGGAAGTCAATTACTGAAAGTCTACACGTTGAATACGCAGCAACCACCTGTCACGCAAGTACTTGCGCGAGGTCAGGCGGCAAACCCGGTGCGTGCCATCGGTGCCGGTTCTCTGTCCAAAGTTTCAGCGAAACAGCATTACGAATTACCCCACAATGCACCGGAAGGGGAACGACGCAAAAAAATTGCACAGTGGCTGACTTCCAGCGACAACCCTCTGTTTGCCCGCGTGATGGTCAATCGGATCTGGTACTACCACTTTGGCACCGCACTGGTGCAGACACCCAGCGACTTTGGCTTTAACGGTGGGAAACCAATTCACGCCGATCTGCTCAATTGGTTGACAGCGGAATTCATTGATTCTGGTTTCGATATCAAAAAACTGCACACGCTGATTCTCACTTCTGCCACCTATCAGCAAGCCTCGCACCATCGGCCTGATGCAGCGAATATTGATCGGGATAACCAATACTATTGGCGAAAATCGCCCAGCCGCATTGAAGGCGAAGTGCTTCGCGATCGGATGTTGCAGCACGCTGGTGTGCTGAATACCGAAATGGGTGGGAAGGGCTTTTCGGACTATCAACTGCTAAATAAAAACGGCACCGCCTACTTTTTGCCGGAAGATCGTGGGGGTTTTGCCCAGCACCGCCGAAGTATTTATCGCTTTTTGCCCCGCAGTGCCAATGGGGGTCTGTTGGACAGTTTTGATTGCCCCGATCCGGCTTCTGCCACCCCCACCCGCAGCCAGACAACCACCCCACTGCAGGCACTGTCGCTGTGGAATGGTGATTTTGCCCTGCGGATGGTGGGACTGCTGACCCAGCGGGCAGAACAGGCAGAACCAAAATCGGTCGACGCCCAGGTGACCTACCTGTTTCAACAGGTCTACCAGCGATCACCCACGTCGGAGGAATTGGCTCTCATTCGACCGATTGTGCAGAAAGAAGGCCTGCCACCGCTGGTGCGTGCCCTGTTCAACAGTAACGAATTTCTACACGTGGAGTAACGCATGCAACCAGAAACCATGATGCACCGCCGGAACCTGCTGCAATCCTTCTCCGGCCTGGCGGGCATTGCCCTGCTGGACCTGCTGAACGCGGGCAAGGTTGTTGCCAATCCTAAAGCCAAGGCAAAGCGGGCCATCCAGATTTCGCTTGTGGGCGGGCTCAGTCACCTGGATTCGTTCGATTACAAGCCAGAATTGACGAAAATGCATGGCAAAACCCTGAAAATGGACCACGCACCGGACATTTTCTTTGGGCAAATCGGGCGACTTCGCCAGAGCGATTTTGCTTTTCAGCAGCACGGCAACAGTGGGTTGTGGCTGTCCAATCTGTTTCCCAATATTGCGAAGCATGCCGATAAGCTGACGGTGATTCGGTCGATGTTCTCTGAAACAGCCAACCACACCCCCGGGTTGTTTCTGCTGAACAGTGGCTTTGGCTTTAACGGTTACCCATCGTTGGGAAGCTGGCTTTCCTACGGCATGGGTGCGATTACCGATGAACTTCCCACGTACGTGGTGCTGCCCGATGGCCGTGGCGATCCCACCGGAGGTGCGTCTAACTGGACAAGCGGTTTTTTGCCATCCGTGCACCAGGGAGTGGCCTTTCAATCGGGCAATCAACCGGTGCAGGATCTGCACCCACGTCAGGCGGTGCCCGCGTCGCAAGAGCTTGCAGCGAAAGAACTTCTGGGCAAACTCAACCAGCAGTACGGTGCCAGCCACCCCATGGAAGACCCACTGCTCAGCCGGATTGCCAGCTATCAGTTAGCGGCAAAAATGCAGCTAGCCATTCCCAAAGTGGCCGATCTCAGCCAGGAAGATGAAAAAACGAAGCAAGCCTACGGCATTCACAACAAAGCCACCCAGGATTGTGGAATTCGCTGCCTGCTGGCACGTCGATTGCTCGAAAAAGGCACTCGCTACATCCAGATCTATTCCGGTGGACCGATTGGTGGCAGCCCACGCACCAGTTGGGACGCCCACGAAAATGTGAAAACGAACCACCAGGCGGAAGCGGAACGGATTGACCAGCCAATTGCGGCCTTACTGCATGATCTGCACAACCGCGGATTGCTGGAAGACACGCTGGTGCTGTTTACCACGGAATTTGGCCGCACCCCGTTTGCCCAATCCGCAGCCAACGTAGTGGGCACCGGTCGCGACCACAATCGCTATGGGTTTTCATGCTGGATGGCAGGCGCAGGACTGAAACCGGGGATCGCGTACGGCACCACCGACAATGTGGGGTGGAAAGCAGCCGAGAATCCGGTCAGTTGGCACGATTTCCACGCCACCGTGCTGCACCTGCTGGGCCTCGACCACGAAAAACTGACGTTCTACCACAACGGCATCCAACGCCGCCTGACCAACGTCCACGGGGAGCTGGTAAAGGGAATTCTGGGGTAAGTACGAAGCATCTCAACTGGGCTGAGTTGACGGGAGTAGTCGTTTTTATTTGAATCTGGACTCTTTGGTTCTTTCTGGCCGAGATTTCTATACCCCAATTATTGCTTCAGGCACGAAGTGCAGTCTAGTTGTAGCCCATTCCGTAAGGGCTGGGGATTCTCTTTTGGCCCTGAAGGGGCCATTCTGTCAGCCCAGGGTGAGCGAAGCGAGCCCTGGGAAAAGAAATTACCATACCCGCGGCCCTGTAGGGGCCGTTCAAAATGAGTCTGTGTTCTGATTAAATCTGTTAGGTTCATCACTTCGAATTTGAACGGCCCCTACAGGGCCGAAGATTTTTTGTACCAGTAACCCAGGGCTCGCTTTGCTCACCCTGGGCTGACAGAATGGCCCCTTCAGGGCCAAAGAGAATTTATTTTCTAGCCAGCTCACTTTGCTCGCCTTTACGGAAGTGGGATGGGGTCTTTCGGGCCGATGGGTTGTCCTTCCCACGTGACCTGGCCGGTTTTTTTGTCATAAGTCAATACGCGGTGTGCACTTCCTGCAGTGGCAGGCAGATCAACCTTTGGTAACCACTTCGCCAGTGCGTCGCGGCGTTCTTTCGTTGCGGGTAGAATGGTGGCGTTTGGTGCCAGCAGGTTCGTCCATTCATTCGGATCGGCCTTCATGTCGTACATTTCTTCCGTGCCATCGGCATAACGGATGTAGCGAAACTGGTCATCCCGCACCGCATGGTTCCCCTGATTGTGGGTGGTAATCGCAGGCCACGGGCGTTTTTTGCTGGCATCCTGCAATTGTGGCACTAGACTGTGGCCATCCAGGTCGGCTCTGGCAGGTAACTTGCCCAGCTCCAGTAACGTGGGGAAAATATCCAGCAGTTCCGCGGGTTGCGTGCAGACCGCCTTCGCCGCACAGCCAGGTCCGGCAAAAATTAACGGCACGTGGGTGGAGCGTTCCCACAGCGTATTCTTGCCGGAGATTAATTTTTCACCCAGATGATAACCGTGGTCGCTCCAAAGCACCACAATCGTGTCGTTGGTGCGTCCTGTTTTCTCCAGTGCGTCCAGAACCCGGCCCACCATCGCATCCACAAACGCCACGCTGGCCAGATAGCCACGCACCAGTGGGGTGATTTCCTTAAAATCCTCTAATGTTTTCAGCCGTGGTTCGGGCAATTTCCAGTGCAGGTACCACGAAAACCGGGGTGTATCGTCTCGATCGTCCCGCTTGATGGGTGGTAATTGCACTTTGTCGATCGGAAACTTTGCGAACCACTCCGGTGGAGCAAAACAGGGCACGTGGGGCAGGCGAAAGCCCGCTGCGATGAAAAATGGCTGATCTTTGGGTGCCTCGTTCAGTGCCTGCACCGCCGCACTGGCAATTTTGTAATCGGCAGCGTCCTCTGCATGTTCGGGAAAAGGCCCCCAGTCCATTAACGGGTGGGGCTTGCCAGGTAGTTTGGCAATCCGATTCGCAGGTTTGCCCATGCCAGGTGCCGGGCCCCACGTCGCAAATTCGGCGGCACGCTCTGCCGGTTTGATTGAGCCATCGTGGTAAATCTTGCCACATGTATAGGTGTGGTAACCCGCTTTCAGGAAGGTTTGCGGCAGTGTTTGCAGGTTTTTGGTAGCAGGCACCTGCCGAATTCCTGGCTGCAGGCCATGAATGCCAGTAGAACTGGGGCGCAGACCCGTCAGCAGGCTCGAACGAGAAGGATTGCACAACGGTGCCTGACAGTGGGCATTGGTAAACAGCGTCCCACGTGCGGCCAGTTTGTCGATATTGGGCGAATACGCCTGCGAATGGCCTTTCAGGCAGCCCAGCCAGTCGTTCAGATCGTCAATCGCAATGAACAGCACGTTCGGTCGTTCCGCAGCCCACGTGGTGCCCTGGAATAGCCCCACGCACAGCAGGGAGAGGAGGATTCTCATATTTCATTCATTTTTAGGAGCCAATCGCGGTTCATTGTATCCCACCGTGGGGTTGAAAGGAAAATGAAAAGTGGGAGTACCATCTGCTGATCAACAACTGCATTCTGTTCAGAAGGCGAATCAGGCAATGACGCAGTGCGAAACTGAATCTGCACTTGTGGCCGCTTCACAACAGCTTTTCTTTGCAAATTCCGTAGCTTATTAATGTTTCTTTGCATTTAGTGCGTGGGATGTCGCGATGAATGATACCGCTCCAACTCGTCTCCAGCGGGTGGGGGATTCTCTGGAAATTGCCTGGTCCGATGGTGCCCACACCCGCGTTGCCTGGCAGAAGCTGCGAAAGATGTGCCCATGTGCCATGTGCAACGATGAACGCCAGAAACCGGTCGACCCTTTTCGGCTACTTTCGGACAAAGAACTGGCTGCCGGTGCCCCCGCACCGGTGAAAATGCTGCCCAAAGGCAACTACGCCTATCAGATTATCTGGAACGATGGGCACGATACCGGAATTTATACCATTGAATATTTACGGCAGTTGTCCACACCTGTCGAGTTGAAGGAGTAAGATGTCGAACGAACCAGCACGTAATCCTGCGATTCAGGATGTGAAACATATTATTGCGGTCGCCAGTGGCAAAGGTGGGGTGGGGAAATCGACCGTCTCGTTGAACCTGGCCATCGCACTGCAGCAACAAGGCCTGAAAGTGGGCCTGATGGATGCGGACATTTACGGCCCCAGTGTACCCATGATGACAGGCACCGGTGCGGTCGATCCCGCAATTGCCAACTTCCCACTGGAAAAGCATGGCTTGAAGCTGATGTCGCTGGGTTTTCTGCCCGATGCTGGCCGTGGGGTGCTGCTCCGCGGCCCGATGGTGGGCAAATGGGTGACCTCATTTTTGACCCAGATCCCATGGGGTGAACTGGATTATCTGGTGATTGACATGCCCCCCGGTACCGGCGATGCCCAGTTGAGCCTGTGCCAGACCGTACCAGTCACTGGTGCGGTGATTGTCACCACGCCACAGGATGTCAGCCTGATTGATGCGGTAAAGGCACTCAACATGTTCCGCCAACTGCACACTCCCGTACTGGGGGTGGTGGAAAACATGAGCTTTTTCGTCGGCGATGATGGCAAACGCTACGAACTGTTCAAGCACGGTGGGGGTGCAAAACTGGCCAAAGACAACGACACCCGCTTTTTAGCTGAAATTCCGATCCAGCCTCAAGTCGCAGAATGTGGCGATGCCGGCGTGCCAATGCTGCTGACCCACCCTGATGCTGCGGTTTCACAGGCTTACCTGGCACTGGCACGTGCATTGATCGAAGAAGTCAGCGGTACCACGCCCCAACCACTGCCAGAAGTGGAGTTGTAACCCACCGGGCACCATTCATGAACTCAAGTGATTTCGCCTCAATAATTGAAAATGGCATCATGGCACTGATTGGCAGCTATGTACTCTATTTCAGTTACAAAAAAATTGACCCGACGACAGAAACTGGTGCCAGACAAGCAGCAATGCTAGATAAATTTCGCCCTCTTTTCAAGTTCGGCGGAATTGCGATGATCATCTTCAGCATCTTGAAATTCCTGGCATATGCCGCCAAGAAGTAAACTTTCTCTTTCGCACCTAAACCAAAATCAGTTTGAAATTCGGTGTTTCTGGTATTTTTCGATCCAACCGTGGCTTTTGCCGTCGGCTCACAAACCCAACCGAGGTTGGGTTTCAGACGGTTGTGTCTACCAGAAGAATCTGAACGTGTCTACAACCGTCATTCCCGCGAAGGCGGGAAACCAGTACTAAACAATTGAGTTGGCAACTCAACATCATGTGTTGTGAGCCGACGGGCAGTGCTTCGGTGGAAATTTGCGGTCAAATCCTTGCCTGATGTCGGTCACGAAAGCACGATTTCACCCAAAAAGATGGCAGTGGCAAACTAATAAATGAGAAATTTTTGTTATTTCTATCGCAAAAAGAGAGAATTTATTCATAAGTATGATTTTCTGTAAGTTATTTCAAATCAATAACTTACGCAGATTTAAACGATTCAGCCAAGACAGGCCACCTGGAAAATTTTCAGGAAAACTTCATTTTTAACTTCCATTAATCCCGCGATTCGGCTAGGATGGGCAATAAGTGATGATGTTTTTTTCATTATTCAAAATGAAAACATGATCTTTCTCTAATCTTTCTTCTCTTTTGTGAGGAATCGTATGCCAGCCTCTCTCAATCGTCGGGGATTTACCCTGATTGAACTGTTGGTGGTGATTGCCATCATTGCCATTTTGATTGGATTATTGCTGCCTGCCGTACAAAAAGTACGCGAAGCAGCCAACCGGGCCAAGTGCACCAACAACCTGAAACAACTGGGTGTGGCGTGCCACAGTTATGCCGATGTGAACAGTGGACTGCCTTCCGCAATGATCGCACCGGGTGGTGGCGGTCTGAATCGCACCACGAATGCCGCGGGTTACGGTCCCAACTGGCTGGTGCTGATGCTGCCTTACTTCGAACAGGATAACCTGTATCGTCAGCAAGCGGCCAGTATCACTGCCTGGATGAGCAATTCGAACACAAACCATAACTGGCGCGCCATCCGTGGCACGGTGATCAAAACCCTGCAATGTCCGTCGGATTCACGCAATTCTGCTGCTTACAACGGCCCAGGTGGCAACTGGGCACGGGGCAACTATGCGGCCAATCTGGGGCCAGCGGGGCGAAATGCCAACGATGGTGGTGGCAACAATGCCGCATATGGCTTAAATGGTCGAGGGCCGTTCTGGTTTACTACCCGCCTACCCCACAATTGCATGAAAGTGGAAGGGATGCAGGATGGCTCCAGCAACACCATTATGGTTGGAGAAGTATTGGCAGGCTTTAATGCCAACGATTCGCGTGGAACCTGGGCTGCGGGTCATATCGGTGCCAGCAGCGTTGGCCGTTATGCCTCTGGCGACGCACAGTTGCCTAATTCCAGAAATACCGGTTCCGACGATGTCGCGGGCTGCCCCAACCCCAGCCCCTGGCAGCAAAACCTTGGGTGCTGGACTGGCTGCCCGGATAACAACCAGGCAACAATGCGTAGCCAGCACACCGGCGGGGTGAATGCAGCCATGGGTGATGGCTCCGTGCGATTCATTCGCGACAGCATCGCCCAACGAACGTTCTACCTGTTAGGAAGTGCTTCCGACGGCCAGCCAGTAACCAACGATAATTAGTGGACGGCACGCACTAAGAAAGCGGTGTTTTGGTTGAATCTGGCAGTAAAAAGTGAAATTTTTAACAGAAATCGCTTTATAACAAAAGAATTTCCTCATAATATTATTTTGGAGAAAATTGACGCAAGTTATTATTTTTAAAGGAATTGCGACAATTTCTGCAGCTTGGCGTTTTTGAATTTATCATCTGGATTTCAAGAAAACTTCATTTTTCTCTTCCACCAAACGAATTAATCGAGTAACATTCTTGTAACTTGATGATGGTTTTCTCATCGTTCGCATGGGGCCATGATCATTTTCTAATTTTTTCACTTAATGGTGGGGGTTTGATGTATTCCTCTCTCAAACGACGGGGTTTCACCCTGATCGAACTGTTGGTCGTGATTGCTATTATTGCTATTTTGATTGGCCTGCTGCTTCCCGCAGTACAAAAAGTACGCGAAGCCGCCAATCGGGCCAAGTGTACCAACAATCTGAAACAACTGGGCGTGGCTTGCCACAGTTATGCCGATCTTGGCAATGGTTTGCCTTCTGCAATGATTGCGATTGGTGGTAACGGTGTTAACAACGCCAATCAGATTGACACTTATGGCCCCAACTGGATTGTGCTGATGCTGCCCCACTTCGAACAGGATAACCTGTATCGACAACAGGAAGCCAGTATTACTGCCTGGATGAGCAACGTTAACACGAATCATGGCTGGCGTAATATTCGTGGCACGGTGATCAAAACCCTGCAGTGCCCATCGGATTCGCGAACCACTGTACTTTACAACGGTGGTGGTGGCGGTTGGGCACGCGGAAGTTATGCTGCCAACCTCGGACCAACAGGCCGGAACGCAAACGACGGCGGATCGACCAATGCAGGTTTTGGCTGGAGTGGTCGTGGACCATTCTGGTTTACCACGCGATTTCCCCACAATTGCATGAAAGTGGAAGGGATGCAGGACGGCTCCAGCAATACCATTATGGTGGGCGAGGTGCTGTCTGGCTTTAATGCCAACGATTCCCGCGGGACTTGGGCCGCTGGGCACATCGGTGCCAGTAGCGTTGGAACATACGCTGTTGGTGATGCAAGTCGAATTAACGATAAAGCTGGTGGTTCTGACGATATTTCTGGCTGCCCCAATCCTAGCCCAGCTCAGCAAAACTTGGGCTGTTGGACTGGTTGCCCAGATAACAATCAGGCAACTCTGCGAAGTCAGCACACTGGTGGCGTCAACGCCTGTATGGGTGACGGTTCTGTTCGTTTCATCCGCGATTCTGTGGCCCCTGCAACTCTCTACCAGTTGGGAAGTGCCAGCGACGGCCAACCAGTAACGAACGATAACTAAGTTCGGACCTCTGCATTAATTAAAATTAACTCATCTTTGCAGCCCACGTGGGACAGTGTTATCATTGTTCCCACGTGGTCTTCTCCACTAATTATACTTGAGCTTGGTAGTTAAATCCATTTCTAGCTGTATTCTGACAAATGTCAGGGTAATATATTTGACCGCCACGTCGCCAAGACGCCACGAAAGACGAAGATAACGTTTCTATGAAACAACCATATACAAATTCTGTTTTCATGTGACTTGGCGTTCATAAAGATAATCCAGTAATGGCTATTTGGGTTATGAACTCAGGGCATTCATTTTGCACGGTGATTTATGAGAAACGAGCCACCGATTCATGTAGATAAATTAGCGAATGCTGTAATTGATGCTGCATTTGAAGTACATCGGTTTCTTGGTCCTGGGTACTTGGAACGAACTTATGAAGAAGCTCTATCTATAGAATTTTCTCTACGAAAAATACTGTTTAGTCGCCAGCATGCAATTGCATTGTCATACAAGGGCCGTTCAATTGGTGAAGGGTTTTTGGATTTCCTTGTTGGTGGAGAATTAATTGTGGAGATAAAGACGGTAAATGCTTTGGCAGAGATCCACAAAGCACAAGTTATATCTTATCTAAAAGCAACAGGCCATACACTGGGACTGCTGTTGAATTTCAACGTACCTTTGATGAAAGAAGGTATTAAACGGATCGTTTATACCGAATCATCGATACCGGAGTAATTTAGGCTCAGGTGATAAGCCCCACTATTAAAGAGGTATTGACCGCCACGTCGCCAAGACGCCACGAAATCAGTAGTAACCTGGCAGGTATCTGGTTACAATAAACTTCCTAATCGCCATGACGCGAAATAGATTACAAGATTAAACTTCTATGAAATTACCATTAAATCTGTAATCTGTGTTCTTGGCGTCTTGACGTTGTGGCGGTCAACAATGATGATGCAGCAGGTATTTGCTTACAATAAATTGTCAAAACCACAGGACTCCAAATAGATTCTCAATAAAAGTTAATACACGAAACAAATATTAAATTTTTCTACTTTGTTCGTGGCGTCTTGGCGTCGTGGCGGTCAACAATGATGATGCAGCAGAATCCTGGCAGGTATTTGCTTAAAATAAATTGCCAAATCGCCATGACGCAAAGTAGATTTCAAGAAAAGCTAAACCATGAAACAACCATTGATGGCACGCACTTCGAAACGATTCTGGATATTTGTTCTGTTGCCACTGGTTCTGGTGGGGACAGGGCTTTCCCTGTTTCTTTATGATCAATTGACTCAACTTGCTGTTCCTGAAGCGGTTACGCTGAAGCCATTTGTGGCAACGCCGCCAGAAGTACCGATTATTTTTACCTCCCGAACGAATGCAAGTTCGCTGGAAGGTGCCACACCCGAAGGGGAGGGATTTACCTTTCCAGGGACCATTCCGTGGGCCGCACCGGAAGGTCGTTTGCGCCGACTCGATCCCAACGGCAAAGTGTACGAGCTGACCTGGGGACGACCGTTGCCAGATGGCACCAGCATCATTGATGTGATGAGTCCTTCGATCACGCTCGATGGTAAACAAATCCTTTTTGCGGGTCGAAAATCGGCCCCGGATCATGGCCACTGGCGGATTTTTCGCATGGATGTGGATGGGGATCAACTGGAACAGATCACTGGCCTGGCAGATGATCCTGGGTGCATCGCACTCCCACCGATGCGTTTTGCTACCGATGGCACCACGATTCCAGAAGCTACTCGGAAACAGATTGATTACGACGATATTGATCCGTGCGACCGTGGGAATGGCGAAATTATTTTCGCGTCCAGCCGCATCCCAGACCTGGGACGGGATCACGCACGACGGGCCACACAAATCTGGCACCGCTCGCCCCAGGGTGCGTTCAAACCGCTGTCTGCGAACCGCAATAATGATCGCTGGCCGATTTTAACCACCGGCGAGTGGATTATGTGGAGTAACTGGAGCAGAAATCGCGAAGCGGTGACTGCGGATGGCAAAGAAATCCGCCCACTGTCCGAAGGTGGGGCGTTTGCCACGCAGGGGACCGATCAATGGATGTCGGTGCGGCTGTTTCCCGATGGAATGCATTTCGGCTATATGGTCAAAATCCCACAACCAGTCTGGCGAAGCCGCCCATTATTTAACGGCAACATCTGCTTCATGTCCCACGATGCCGACAAACGTTATCGATTATTTCAGGCACCTGTGGGGTATCTGCGTTCCGCACCCAGCTCATTGGCCACTGAAACAGAAATGCCCGCTTTTGCAGAAAATCTGCTGCAGGAAGCCCCCACTGATTCCAGTCATGGTGCGTTACAGGCAATGGCCACACCCAGCCCCAGCCCAGGTGGGGTAATCCTGTTCGCAGGCCAAAAGGACAAAGATCCCACCGCATTTGGCATTTACCAACTGCCAGAACAGTGGGCTGGCGCATCGGCCAAACTTTTGTTTGACGATCCGAATATGGTCGATTCGGAGCCAGTGGCGATTTATCGCCGAAAAATCGACCTGCACGAACAAATTCCTGCAGTGACTACCTACACCCCACCCGAAGTGGTGCTGCAATCTGGCCGCACAGCCAAGGCACCGTTCGGCGAAATGGAAAGCCACTTTTTGAATATTCCGCTGGAGTACCCAATTCTGAACATGTCCACCGATGCGGGACAAGCCGATGTGGTTACCAACCCCAACACAGTTAAAAAGGTGGTGGTATATGGGGCTCATCGTGATCGGTTTGATTCGCCCGAAGTACCTCGTATCAAAGGACATTGGGAAAAACTGCTGGTGGTTGATTTAAATGAGAACCAGGAAATGAAAACCTTCGTTCCCGCAGATCCGTTGATGCCCACGGTGATTGCGGGTCTGGATGCCAATGACCGCATTGTCAACTGGACATCGCCTGCCACCGACAAGGCGGGGAAACGGGCAAAATTCTATGCCACTGCCGGCGATCACTATAGTGGCACACGGGCAAACGGATATGTATTCTGTAACGGCTGCCACACTGGCCACACTTTCCTGCAACTCGACATCGCAGAAAAATAACCGATCATCGCCCCACAAGGATTGGAAATGCAAGAATTGCTCTCGGGTTTGTTTGTGAATGATGCGCTCGATCAGGCTGATTATTGTGAGCAAATCCACAAAGCGCTCGAAACGGAAACGGTTGACGCTGCTACCCAGCAATACCTGATCGACAATATTTGGGGACTTGAAGAAGAATGTCTTGATGCCGCCCTGTGTGTGCTGAATGCGGGACCTCCCGTTGGTGACGCGTGGCATGCGTTGGTCGATCGTGCTGTTAAGATTCTGGCTGGCCGGAATCGAGAAGATCGCCGTTATGCAGCACTGTTCTTGCTGCATGTGGCTGGTGGACGTGTTGGCGCGGGTTATTCAGTTCATCCTCATCCCAAGTTGGAGACCGAAGCTGGCTGGGAAGCACTGATCAAGTGCCTGACAGACAAAGACAACGTTTTGCGACGTAAAATTCTTGAGGGGATCGGATACACGTTTGGCCACTCGCAGTTTCTGCGATTGGTACTTGATTTACTTCAGGCAGCAGGGCAGACCGATTTGCTAAATACCGCGTATGTCCGAGCTTTGGAAAACGGACAAAGTCTGTCGGGAGTCGCAGCAGTCCCCCCAAAAGAAGCCAATTTACCTTTTTGGCGAGTCTTGCAGATGATCCTGGAAGGTGAACATGATCACGCGGTTGCAGTGTTAGAGGAAAAGCGCTATTTCGAATCGATCATGATGTCCTTGAGCAACCCAGCTATCTGCAAATCGGATCAAGTACAGCAATTTTTTCCACGATTACTGGGATTAATATGCAAAGTCATTCAAACAGACCCCCAGGAAAAATACGCGAATGCGTTTTCAATAGCAGGCATACTTTGTTGCAAATTGGCTGCAGAGAACGTCGATTTGACACCATGGATCGATGTCCTGTGTACGTCAATGCAACTGACAAAAAATATGGGGCGTGTCAATCCACCCGCTGCGACGGCTGCTATTTGTCTGGCACATATTCAGACCCACAACAAACAAAATGGCCCATCGGTACTAAGCGAACTAATGGAAAGCAAGGGTGGGCACAGCGGGTTTGCGCCATTCGGCCTCGCCATTCAGGCATGGCTTTTAGGTGATGAGACACAATTGTGGGAACTCGTTCGCCATACAAACGCATCGGTTCGAGCACGCACCGTGGCGGCTTTTGCGCACATCATCAGCCAACTCTGGGTCAAATCCAGCACCACAGCGCTGATGAAGGCACTACTGGCGACACTTGCCGAGGATAAAACCGCACGGATTGCCAAAACTGCCCAGGCAGCTATCGCAAGACTGCCCAGGAAATAAGGGGCTATGAGAGGATTTTAATCAAAAGATATACGGGAAAAATGTGTATTTCCTCATCTTTCTTCAAGCGATCAAGAAAAGTTCTGCCACAATTAGATCACACGTAAAATATCAATTACGTAATTTAATTAACAGAAAGAATCTTAGCTGCAAGCTATTTGCGAAAAATGAAATCGGGAAAGTGGGATTCAGTGGGCATTCCGCTTATTTGAAGAGCATCATTTCCATGGTCAGGCCTGGGCCGAAGCCAATGGCCACCACCGGACCTGGGGAACGTTGTTTCCGCAGGTGGTTCAAAATGAACAGAATCGTGGCGGAGGACATGTTTCCATAGTCCCGCAGGATGTCTTTGGAGGCCCAGAAGCGATCCATCGTCAGGCTCATGGCAGAACCAACTGCTTCCAGAATCTTGGGACCACCGGGATGGACAGCCCAGGTACCCACATCTTTCACGTCCACCTCATATTTTGCCAGCCAGTTGGTCAGTGGTTCGCGGAGGTGGGCCTGAATCAGTTCGGGAATCTTTTTCGACAACACCATGTCAAAGCCATGATTGGCCACGTGCCAGCTCATCGCGCGGGCCGAATTGTCGAGCAGAATCGACCCGGTTGCATGCAGTTTCCAGCGATCTGACCCACTGCTGGGTGCGGCACGGCCCACCAGGGCTCCAGAACCATCGGAAAACAGGGCATTAGCAATAATCTTCTGTGGGTCCCAGCCATAATGGTAGTGGATGCTGCACAATTCCACCGAACAGAGCAGAATTCGGGCACTGGGGTCGCTTTCGGCATATGCCTGTGCCACCCGCAACGCATTAAATGAACCGTGACAACCCATAAAGCCAACGTTGGTACGCAGGACGTTACGGGGAAGATTCAGTTCCTGAATCAAATGGTAATCGTAACCTGGTGCAGAAAAACCAGTACAACTGACGGTAATCAGGTGGGTGATATCTTTTGCGTCGGTTTCTGAATTCGCCAGTGCTTTTTTGGTCGATTCCAGTGCAATTTTGCCCGCTTCTTCATGAAAAACCTGCATGCGGAATTTCGTCAGCGGGCCAGCATCATCCGGGGTTCCATTCGGGAGAAACGGCGAGCCGGAATGCTGCGTTTCATTCAGAATATCGTCCACGACTTCCCGCCCGATGCAGATATAGCGGGATTCAATTCCGGTTCCATTGTACATCGCGGGTAGCCAGGTCAGATTCTCCGGCGTTCGCGCACAGAGAATCTCTGCTGCGCGAAGGGCTTCTTTCTGGTTCAGTTTCACATCAGGTACTGCCGTACCCATACCTAAAATATCAAATGGCATTGTCAACCTTTCGGATAGGTGGCCATGCCACTCAGTAGTTGTTTCGCGCCTCGATCTACTAATAGTCGGGCTAATTCGTTACCTAAATCCACTGATTTGTCCATCATTCCAGTAACTGTATCTCCAATTCGTTGTTTTCCATCCGTTGAAAAAACAGCCCCCGTCAGTGAAAGGGTGTTTTCCTCATAGCGACTGAGGCAGCCAACAGGTACCAGACATCCCCCGCCAAGGGTGCTTAAAAAATGTCGTTCCGCCTGAACACACTGCCATGTGGGGTGATGATTGATTTTTTCCATCAACTCCCGAGTATTTTCATCTTCCGTGCGGCATTCAATCGCCACTGCACCCTGTCCCACCGCAGGTAACATCCAGGTGGGGTCAAGAATTTCGGTAATGTGCTGGGCGAGACCCAATCGAACCAGGCCCGCTTCGGCCAGTACGATGGCATCGTATTGCTGTTCTGCCAGCTTTCGCAACCGTGTTTCCACGTTGCCACGCAAATCCACCACGTTCAAGTCGGGTCGTCGCAACAACAATTGTGCTTTGCGACGGAGTGAACTGGACCCCACGGTCGATTGTGGGGGTAAATCGTCAAATCGGCTCCATTTCTGAGAAACCAGAGCATCCCCTAGTGGCCCACGTGGGGTGACTGCTGCCAGTTGCAGTCCTTCCACTGGGATGGTGGGCAGGTCTTTCAGGCTATGCACCGCAATATCGACGGTGCGGGCCAGCAATGCTTCCTGGATTGCCTTGGTAAAAACGCCAAAGCCACCAAAAGAGGAAAGAGGCACCGATTGAACACGATCACCATCGGTTTCAATCACCACAATTTCAACCGGAATTCCCGGATGAGCAGTTTCCAGCATCGACTTGACCAGTCTGGCCTGCCACAATGCCAACTGACTCCCACGCGTCCCGAGTTTTACCCCTGATTTCATTAGTTTGATATATTGGACAATCGTTGATGTGTCTTAATTTCATCAGCAGTGGGCAGAGAAAACCATTCCACTTCTGAGAAGATTGCGCGATTTTCAGGTCTGGACATAGATATCCTGAGGTTTGGCGCGAAAATGCCGCTTTTTCAGCCGCCTGAATTGTTGTCCCACTTCGGTTTGAATGATTCTTCTTTCGGTCGATTTTTGTTAAACGACCTGCTCAGCACATGAAGTGCCCGCGAAAACGATCGAAACGCCACCAGATAATCGCTGTCGATCATGCACCGCGTGGCTTCATCGACATGTTTTTTGTATTGCGTCCATTCGGTTTTCCATTCCCGAGCTTCTAATTGTTCTTTAATCTGCAGCGTCAGATTTTTCCAGCGATCGACGAGGGACTGGTCAATTCGGATCGGATACTGCCGATGAATATTGGCTTTGGTGGCGGGAGGCGCCTCCAAATCGGACTGTTCGGGTCGTTTTCTGGTCTGCATAATCAGGCCGATCATCCCTGCCACCATGGATAACAGCGAGCAGGCAAATAACAGCACGCCACCTTTCCAGGCAGCCATCGAGGCAACAACAAAGCCCAGAGCCAGCAAGATTCCTAACAGCAGCAGCCACATCGGCCAGGGGATTTTGCCAAGAAAACTTTTCTGAATTTTCTGCAGAAACTGCTTATCTGCGGGATCGATCGCCATCGATTCGGTGGTCTGACCAATTCTGACCGCAATGGCGGTAATGTTGTCCGGCCCACCACGCAGATTGGCCAGTTCGATCAGAAATTCGGTGGCTTCCGGCAGCGGCATCGAAGAAACGATCGCGCCGATTTCATCGGGCGTGACTAAGTTGGATAGTCCATCGCTGCACAGCAGGAACGCATCGCCCGATTGCAGTGGGTAAGGACCTTCGATATCCACCTGAACCAGGGCATCCGGCCCCAAAGAACGAACAATGACGTTCTTTTTGACATCTTCCATCTCTTCCGGTGGGATACCCAGGCGTCGAGCCAGTTCCCAGGAATAGCTATGGTCGTAGGTCAGTTGCTGGATGCTGCCATCGCGAATGCGGTACGCCCGGCTGTCTCCCACGTGGGCAACCCAGGCACCTTCACCCCGCAGCACCAGTGCGGTGGCGGTGGTGCCCATGCCGCGAAATTCCGGATTACTTTCGCCAATCGCGTGGATACCAGCGTTTGCTTCCTGAAAAGCTTTCCGCAGGGCATTGGCGGGGCCATCGGTGGCGATACATTTCACAAACTTCAGTGGGATTTCCTGCACCGCCTTGGCGCTGGCTTTCTCACCCACGGCGTGGCCGCCCATGCCATCTGCGACCAGATACAGATGGCCCACGGTGTGCCAGTTGTCCTTGTCAGGAGCTTGCTGCACTACAAACGCGTCCTGATTGTGGGGTCGTTTGATACCCACATGCGTTTTCGCCGAATGCTCGATCTCGTTAAAAAAAGACACGTGCAGCTTCCTAACCTTTTTTTCAACTCACAAAGAGTCGACCCCGAAAATTATATGTTACTAGCCAAGTAGCGATTGCTCAGTCTATGGTCGGTAGCTTTTCATAAAGTTGTATACATCGGACTCTTCTTTCAGTTTATCGTATCCAAAATCAATTAATTCCTGAATTGCTTCTTCGTTTGACCATTTTTGCACATTCATTCGGTAAACAGCGCAAAAACAGCCCGTACGGTGCACCCCACGGAAGCAATGAATTAATACTGGGTGGTTGTTTGGATTTCGCATTAATTCGATAAACCGGTCATAAGCAACACGGGCATTTTTTTCGCCATGATCCCCTTCGTGGTAACCAGGTCGAATCCGGACGTGCTGCACTCCCAGCCGCTGGCAGACCTGTTCTTCCCACTCGTCTGGTGGGGAAGGTTCGCCATCGTCCGCATAGCGCAAACTGACCACGGTGCGTATTCCATACTCCAGAATTACCCGTTCCAGGCCTGCCTCATTCAACTGGGCGGTGCGGTACAACTTCCCTTCATCGACCACTCGAAAATTCCGATAGGTTGGCTTGCGAAAACTGATGTATGCCAGTGGGCCAATGACGATAATTGCCGCAATTGCGGCCCCACCCAGGAGCTGAAGATAAAAGCCAATCCGCCGCAGGCGATCTGACGTAACTTCTTGATTTGAAAGTACTTCCATCAAATATTCTCTTACTGATCACCAAAGGGGGCATGCTGGTTAGATGACACCCGTAGTGGGATGATTCTTTCTGGACCGGCGACCTCGCAGCAACGACTTCTGATACGGTGGGGTGCTGGCCGTTTCCTGTTCCGAACTTGGTTCGCGGACAGGGTCGCATCGAAATACCACAATCAGCAGCAAAGGCAAATACCACAATACATAAACACCACCCTGATCGGAATACCAGAATTGCACGCCCACAAACACCGCACCCGTCTGGGCAACCACCTGTGCCAGCGTGCGTGGGGTGGGCCAGAACATCGTCAGCACGATAAAGGCACCGTACAGAATCATTACCGGCAGTCGGTAAGCCCAGTGCGAGCCCCGCCAGATACTTTCCGTGGTGGGTGCCTGCCAGCCTTTCCAATCAACAATATATTGATGTACACTTAAATAGTCCCGCAAACTGCCCGTCAGGAACAGAATCAGGGAGGTGACAATCAACATTAACACCGAAGAAATGAGAAATCCTAATAAGAACCGCAGAAAACCCCGACCACGATAATACCCCAGCCACAGTGGGAAGGCTAACACCGGAAAGATCATGCTGCCACAGGCAATCCCCATCATCGCACCCGCCAGGCTGGGGTAATTTGACCAGTAAATGGCTGCCAGCACAAAAATCATTGGCAGCACGTGGTGCACCTGGGAGACATGGTAGGCGGTATACGGCAACAACATATACAGGCAGGCCATCGACATGCCGGACGCCCGACTATGGAAATGCCGCACGCCTATCTGTACCAGCAGGACCGATACCCCAAGGTGCAGGATCATCACCACAATCCGTTCTACCCAGAAACGCGTGGTGGCTTCGCTTAAATTGACAATTCGCGTGGTGTTCGACACCACGTTCATCGCATTGTTCTGCACTTTTTCGAAGGTGGGCAGGCTTTTTCCCACGTCCACTGGGGAATCGGGAATGCGGCGAATGGCTACCACGCACAAACCCACAAACAGCACAATTGTCAGGCACAGAAGTGCCTGTTTGTTCAAATTCGGACGAATCAGTGGGCGTTTTTCCAATCCCAGGTCCAGCACCGTGCGGAGAAAGACCAGTGCCGATCCACCGAGCAACCAGATGTAGCTGACCTGAATGCTTGCAGGTGGCCCACCAGTACGCAGGTAATTGTGGGCCTGGTGCAGCATTAATAACCCAGGCGCTATGGAATAAAGCAGCAGCAGATCCAGGTTCCGCAGCGAAAAAATGTTCTTAAACCGAAAAAATAGCGTAATGACCAGAAAAAATGAGAAATAGAACCACGTCACCGAGTTCGGTAAGGTGAAATCGAAGAAAATGGAACTGAACATGACTGGAACATCGATCGGCAAATCAAAATCTCATGAGTTTTCATTCATTTCTAATAAGTAGAGCGGCCACCGGAGATGTCGTAGCACTGTCCGGTGGTGAAACTGGCATCCCCACTGACGAGGAAATGGACCAGTGCAGCCACTTCATCCGGTGTGCCGGTGCGGCCCATCGGGATCTTGGAAACCATATATTGCACCGTTTCGGGTGCGACCCCATCGAGAATTGGGGTGTGGATAACTGCAGGCGACACAGAATTGACCGTGATATTTGCTTTTCCAGCCACTTCTTTGGCCAGCGACTTGGTCAGGGCGATCACTGCAGCTTTGCTGGCAGAATACGGAGCCATCGTGGGGTTCCCTTCTTTTCCTGCCACAGACGCAATATTCACAATTCGGCCATAATTACGGGCCATCATGCCTGGAATGACCGCTTTGCAGAGCAAAAATGGGCCAATCACGTTCACATCCATCACTTTGGCAAATTCGTCTTTCTGCAGTTCCCACGAAACCACGGTGCGGCCAGTAATACCGGCGTTATTCACTACCAGATCGACCGGGCCCAGGCTGCTTTCGACTTCCTGCACAATTCGCTGAACATCAGCTTCGTTGGTCACATCGCCAATGACTGCCTTCCCACCGATTTCTGCTGCCACCGTGTGGGCGGGTTCAGGCGACATATCAAAAATGGCCACTTTTGCGCCGGCAGCAGCCAATCGACGGGCAATTGCGGCTCCAATCCCCTGACCAGCACCTGTTACAATTGCCACTTTCCCATTTAATCCGAAGAAATTGTCTGCCATCCGCAAAATCCCCACTGTATCTCCGCCTGCGGGAGAGATTATTTGATTGACCACACCCAACGCATCGTTTAGCATGGTAAGATATTAAAAGGATATTGAATAGGGTAGAATATCCAGTAACTACCGTCAGCAGCCTCTCCAGTTATTCAACATGCAACGGAGTTATTTTGCGGCACTGTTGCCAACGCTCGGCCAACATTGTTGTTATCTTTTATGTAATTGTTCATTGGAGGAGTCCCCATGTCCACCAAACCGGTGCGGTTCTTGTTGCTTTCTTTGGCCTTGCTATTACCATCCCAACGCACATGGGCGGAAGATGATCCTGAAGTCCTTTACAAAAACGTTGTGAACTCAGCAGTGTTTATTGTGGTTCCTGACCGCGGTGGGATTGGCATGGGATCAGGTTCGCTGATTGATGCCGAAAAGAAACTGGTTTTAACAAACTACCACGTTGTGGCCGATCAGAAGACGGTTTGGGTACAGTTTCCTGTCTACGATAAAAAGACGAAAGACATGGTGACGGACAAGAAAAAATATATGGACCGCATCAAATACGGTGAGGCATCCAAAGGGACGGTTCTGTATCGTTCCACGTCTCGCGATCTGGCGATTGTAGAACTCGACCGTGTCCCACCTGGAGCCAAGCCGATTCCGATTGCTGTGAAACCCGTGGGGCCAGGCCGCACCGTCTTTTCAATTGGTAGCCCTGGTGCCTTGAACCAGGTGTTTGGTTTTACAGAAGGCCGCGTACGTACTGTGGGACAGGATGAAATTGAGTATGTGGATAAAGATGATCCACGCTACACCTTCAAAGTCAAATGCCGTGTGATTACTGCCACCAATCCCACCAACCCGGGTGATTCCGGCGGCCCCATGTTTGACAACTCGGGTTCGATGGTGGGTGTTACTACAGGGGGGATGCCATCCCAACAGAACGTGAGTTACTTTATTGATGCTTCGGAAGTTCTTGGTTTCCTGAAAGAAAAAGGGATTACCCTCAGTGGCAAAGCTGGTACCGGAAGCGTTACTTCCATTGTGCCCAAAGATCCGAAAGACCCCAGCAATCCAAAGACCCCTGGTGCTGTAACAGATGAACTGGAAAAGAAAGCCAAGAACATTCTGGCGTTAGCAAGCGCCTATGCAGATGACCCCGCACTGGCTTCTGCTTACAAGAAAGCACTTTCGGATGTGATTTCCAAATATCCCATGACGAATGCTGCGAAAGAAGCAAAACAGATCCTCGACCGCCTGAAGTAATCGTTTCGATACTTGTTAGCTGACGGTATTGAATGATGCATTTCGGAAGTTGAGTAGAATTAATCCGAAGCGACAAATAGTTAGTTTTCAGCAATGCTTGTCCATTTGCGGACCTGCTACTCGCCCCAGAACCCTCGGATAAATGGCGGGAAGTTAAGGGCATCTGCCTCGGCAACACCGAACTCGCCCATCAGTTCAAGGAATGCAGCACGAGGCGAATTGCGGATCGACTCGCTGACCGGCCCGAACGCACGGCCTTGCCACAACCCCATACCATAAACGCTGTCGATTGGCCCAGCCCATGTAACGTAGTCGATGAACAGCCAGTCTATTGCACCACCCAGCCCAACTTCGGTCAGCAACCGATGAACTTCTTCCGGCCCTGGCTCCATGCCAGCCAATCCGGGCAATCGTATCCCTACACCAGAGAAAGGTGTGGTAATTTCACGCCAGACTGCTCCGACAGGAAGTGTTGTAGGCCGCTCAATAACTAAGCGAGCGAAAAAGCCTGTGAACCGATACACTGAAAACCTCCATCGTCACCAAACGAACGTCATTCCCGCGCAGGCGGGAATCCAGGGCACTATACTCAAACTACAACCAGTTAACCGAAACACCACGAAAACCGTCATTCCCGCGCAGGCGGGAATCCAAGGCGTAAACTTGAATTACCACCAGTAAGCCGATACTCACTAACAAACGTCATTCCCGCGAAGGCGGGAATCCAGGGCACTATACTCAAACTACAACCAGTTAACCGAAACACCACGAAAACCGTCATTCCCGCGCAGGCGGGAATCCATGTCTTTACATTTCGCCCACAAGTTTCGCCACTCCTCACCAACGGAGAGTGGCAAACAGTGCGGCCACGATGACCGCGGTCCGACGGCTTTCGATGCGTCCGCAGATTTGCACATTTTCCGCTTTTTCTTTATACTTTGGGATAATCTAAGTGTTGAGTCATTTGCTGAACATCCCAATTCGCGATCATACGGTGACACTCTATCTTCCTTTCGTACAAGGACTTAAGCCAGTGGTGCGAGAAACCAGGTCCCACCACCGGGCACCACGTGGGGCTGTGGCAGAGATGAGAAATTCATGAAAACCCTCCTTCAGACCATTGGGCTGTTACTGGTTGCCTGGATCATTGGCCTGTTTGCAGGTCGATCAGGATTGTTTTCCGATCCTGGAACCTTCTGGCATATCGAAACAGGCCGGCTGATTGCCGATAGTGGCTTTTTTGGAACTGATCCGTTTACCTATTCCCACACAGAGAAACCGTGGTTGCCCCACCAGTGGTTGGGCGAGTATGGGATGCACCAGATCAATGCCTGGGCCGGCTTTGATGGCTTGCTGATGGTGACGGTTGCCCTGCTGGTGGCATTGTTTGCCGTCCCACTGCTGCGATTATGGCAGCGAGGCTGGCATCCACTGTTCTGTGTGGTGCTGGCACTTCTGGCGATTGCAGCCTGTGCCGCAAATTTTCATGTTCGCCCCACCGTCATCACGATGATGGGAATGGCCTACACCTTTTTCATCCTGCACCTGTGGGACCAGCGAAAAATCAGCGGTGGTATGTATATGTTCGGTACCTGGATCGTGTTTGCCATCTGGGCCAATTGCCACGGTGGGGTGCTGGGTGGCGTTGCCACTCTTGGGCTTGCAACAGTTCTCTGGACTGCATGTGGGATCTGGCAGATCGGTAAAGACCCCAATTCCCGCTATCGACTGGAAGTGCTCTGGGTAACCCTGCTGGGCACGTTCGTTGCACTGATTGCCACCCCGTATGGCTGGTCGATTGCCAAAGTTTGGCTGCAGATTTACCAGATGCAATCGCTGACCACCATCATCCAGGAACATGCCCCACTGAAGTTGTTCAGTGCCACAGGCTTCCTGACGATGCTGTTGATGGCAGTGTATCTGGCCCTGCTTGCCAGTATCCCCCGCAACAAACAACGGGTGCTCTGGTGGCTCCCACTGGCATGGCTGCTCCTGACCTGGACACGAATCCGCCATGCACCTTTATTCACGCTGGGGGTGCTGATTTATCTGCCAGGGATGTTGGAAAGTTCGCGCTGGCTGCCTTGGTTTGCAAAACCAGAACGCGATTATTTTCGCCCACGGTCGACTGTGCCCACATTGCGATCATTACTGCTTAGCGTGGGTGTTTTTCTGGGTACTGTTCTCGTGGGAATCCAGTTGAAAACCAGTTTGCTGGGCAATGAAGCCCGCATTGCTCGACTGGATCTGAAACGCTGGCCCAGCGATCTGCTACCTGTTCTGCGAGCAGCAGAACCAGCAGATACCACCCGTGCCATTTTTAATGAACTGGAGCTGGGTGGCTTTATCGCCCACTTCACCCCACGGCTGAAAACATTTTGTGACGATCGTTGCGAATTATTCGGCGATCAGTTTCTGTGGGATTATGTGAAATACCGCGATGGCCTGTTGACGGGTGCGGTCTCCCCACGCCAGGCGATGCAGGAATGGATCGAACCATTTGGAAAGTTTGATATCGCCATTGTGCAGAATGAAGGAGGCTTCGACCGGATGTTTCGCGTGCTGGGCTGGAAGCCAATCCGTGGCCAGCACCACACCATTTATACCCGCAACTGATTAGAATGGTCGGAATTGCCGACAATCCCAATCATTTCATCCATCATCCGAACATCCAGCAACTCAGGGTTGATGCTCCACTGATTTGCCAGCTCGAACAAATCTTCTGCCTGAAAAGGGATGGTTGTTCGCTTGCGATCATCGTAGCAGCGAGGTTGGCCATCTTCAATTACAATACCCAGACTTTGCTCATCCTCATCCGGCTCACCCACATCCATCAGCGTGGTGCCTTGCTTTCCAAGCCAGCCGAAAGCCCGTTCGATTGTGCCGTTTTTTGCCCTGGCCCAGACGTACAGTTCGATTTCTTCCTGATGACAGAAATACTGTACGTCTGAAAATTGGCTGCTTAACTGTTCCAGCAGCATCGTCAGCTTGCCTGGCATCAGATACAACGAAGTGCTGGGAACCAGAATCCAATCACCCACGGGTGGTGTCACAAATACCTGGTTGTTGTAGGCAGCTTCAATTCCCTTCTCCCAGACACAGCGTGTTGTATCCTGCAATTGGAAGGCAGTGGCGACAGCATGTTGATCTCTCGTGTCAATCGCAAACCAGGCCATGTTTTTACCAAATGGCATCGAAAAAGATGGGAAATCCCGTCGCCGAAAATAGGGAACAAACAGATAACCAATCAGGAAGCCCAAAATCAGGCCATCAATCAATTCTTCGGGTACATAAGTAATTTTCGGAAACAGCGGGTCTTGCTGGTCATCACTGATTTCGCCATCGATCCATTCTTCGGAAACCTGGGTAATTTTTGGTAGTGGAATTTTTGTGGGAAGCAGAGGTTCCTGTGCAAGTCCATCTTTGCGTTCCTCCAGCACCTCTTCCGCTGCGACGTGAGCTTCAAAAGACCATCGCCTCCCGGGTTGTTGCGCCATGATGTCCCGCAGTTGGGACGAAGATTTCCCTGCAAAGTGTTCCTTGATGCGATCAATCAACTCCCGGTTCAGAAGCATGATTCCCTCATGGCTGTGGGTCAGAAATCCCGGTTGCTACTTGTGATATCGGGTTCGATTGCGATCGCAAACGTTGGGAATTTCACCTGATCTACTATTGGAGACAATTACTCAATGCTGTTCTTCGCTACAGGAAAGCTGGTTTGTTAAAAAGAGCCGTTGGCCCTCAAGCAGCATTCTGTCAGCCCATAGTGTGCGAAGCGAGCCCTGGATAACAGATGAAAAATCTTCGGCAGTGCAGTAAGGCTTTGTCGGTGCTACTTCAAGTCTTCGCACTGGATTCCCGCCTGCGCGGGAATGCGGTTGCTTGCACAACCGTCTGATTATCGTCTTATTGCAACACTTAACTTGAAGTATCTGATTTTGCTTAGCGGCGGGATTCGTCCAACGTAACACGCACATTCATCGCCTGACCATTTCGCACCACTGTCAGGATTGCCTGTTCGCCCGGTTTGTGGGCTTCAATTGCCGACAAAAACTCATCCATGGTGCGGACATCCTTGTTATCGACGGCGGTAATCAAATCTGCTTTCGATCGGTCAATCTGCACAAACTGAGTGACCAGTCCGCGTCGAAGCACACGAACTTCGGGCCCACGTAAGCCTGCCCGTTCTGCGGCACCATTTTCCGTCAGGCGGGCAATCAGTAACCCTTTCTCTGTGCGGTAAGCTGCCTCAATTCCCGCGTCTGGCCGCACTACTTTGCCAAAACGAATCAGCTCTTCGGACACGCGGCGGGCGGTATTTCCCGGAACAGCAAGCCCCACACCACTGTTCTGACCAGCCTTGCCAATGATTGCGGTGGTGATTCCAACCAGTTCGCCACGAGTATTCAACAGTGGGCCGCCCGAATTGCCTGGGTTAATGGCGGCATCCGTCTGAATGACATCCCGAATCAGTCGACCGTTATCCGCTTTCAGCGTGCGGCCAAGACTGCTTACCATGCCCGAAGTCATCGTGCGTTCCAATCCGAACGGATTGCCAATCGCATAGACATGCACCCCCACGGAAAGCTGATCAGAATCTCCCCAGGGAATCGGCTTCAACTTCTCGCGTGGGGCATCGATTCGCAGAACTGCGAGGTCGTTATTCGGATCGGTACCGATGATGCGGGCAGGAAAGCTGGAACCATCGGATAGCGTGACGTTGATTTCATCCGAACCTTCCACCACATGGTAGTTCGTTAGAATGTGGCCTAGCTGGGAGAGCACGCAGCCCGAGCCGGAACCCTGTCGGGTGGGTGGTAACAGCAAAAATGAATCATCCACACCTTTGGTGGTGATATTGACCACACTACCGTTGACCTGTTGATACACTTTGACGTTTGTCGATTCCGTTTCGGACAGCACCAACGGACGTGTATTGACGTCCGGCAGCAAATTCCCCTGAACTGGTGGTGGGGGCAACTTGGGTAAGCCAGGCTGAGCCAGAGTGACGGCATAAATCCCCAGGCCGACGCAGGCTACCGAAAGAAAGGTGAATAAAGCTCGTTCTGGTAAACGCGAAATCATTTTCCCTCTCCTGTACTAACTTCTGTGAACTCCAGTTTCTTCCATAAACGGTGGGCAAGTGACTGTCAAGTTAGTTAAACAGGGCAGTCACCACCCACCTGATGTGCGATCACGTTCGTTTAGATGCATTTCTGACCAGAAAAGTTTCACTTTGGCAGATGATCCGCAATAAACTTCTGCATCAGCTTTCTGTTATCTTCGGTTAGCACCTGCATGCTGTGGCCCACCTTTTCTACTTTGACAAATTTGCTGGCGACACCCGCCTTTTGCAGTGCTTCGTGCAGGATTTCGCTTTGTTTCCAGCCCACCAAATTGTCCTGCGTGCCATGAAAAATCAGAAACGGGGGATCATCTTTTGAAACGTAGGTCAGTGGGTTGGCTTTGGCAGCTTTCTCTTTGTTCTCTGGTATTGCCCCACCAATCAGCCGTGCTTCCGGTGCGTTCGGCGAATCGTGATCAATCGGCCCTTTCACCGTGGCGTGCTGGTTCATCAGCGTCAAATCGGTGGGACCAAAAAAATCGATCACCCCTTGCACGCGGTCGCTGATTTGCAGGTCAGCTTTCTCTTCCGCCAGTTCCTTCACATCGCCACTGGTGCCCAGCAGTGCCACCAGGTGCCCACCTGCGGACGCACCTGCCACCACGATCTTTGCGGCATTGATTTCGTATTTTTCCGCATTCTTGCGTAAAAAACGGATCGCCTGCTTACAATCCTGTATCTGTGCGGGGAAAATGGCGTGCTGGCTTAGCCGATAGTTGATCGAGCAGACAGCATATCCTTCCGACAAAAACGGAATCAGCGGATTGTTGCCATTTTTACTACCGCCCTGCCAGCCACCACCGTGCACCCAGATTAACAATGGTGGCTTGCTGGCCGATTTTGGCACGTAAAGATCCAGCACATTCCGTTCCAGGTGCGTGCCATAGGCCACATTTCGATGAATCGTGGTGCCTTCAGGCACCTTGGGCCCGATATTTTTGGGAACCTGGGCATACGCACCCAGCACCAGTGCGTGGCTGCAGATAATTGCTGAGAAAATCTTCATTTGTTGTCCGCCTCACTTTGTTCCATCAAAACCCCACCCATTGTACCTCAGGCAATTACAAACGGTGTCTTTTTTACGGCATGATTTTTGAAACTGGACTGTTTTAGAAAGCTCGTTTGATCAAATGACTAAGCAAATGTCCAATCATTCTGTTTCCACTTGAATCGTCATTCCCGCGTAGGCAGTACAGAAGCGCGAAGTACAACTAACAGACTCACGCCAAGTCTGAATAATTTTCAGGTTTGGCGCGAATTTTTATTTTTTTGTGCATTTCATTGACCTAATGGTGCGATTCAACGTAGGATAAAGTGGACGAATTGGACGTTTTGGACGTTTTGAATCTTTTGGACGTTTCCATCGTCTGATAGTGGTCACTTACGAAACAGGATCTCAGATGAGAACGAACCACCCGACCTCGAAGCGGAATTTGTGTCTTTCCGACAATAGCAATGCACCCCACTCGGTCGTCCACGAATCGTTCGAAGCAGATGATGCCTACGAACTTTACCAGCCAGAAAACGCCCAATCATTAGACTCTTCTCATAACTACATGCCAGACGACATCACGCGGGACATTGCCAAACGTATGCACTACGCTGCATTCCGCTGGAAACGCTCCAAAGGTGTGGCAGAATCCCGCAAGTGGCAGCAAGCGTACATTGCTCTCCGTGATCAGATTGTTCTTGGAAATCGCAAGTTGGTTTATCAGGCGGTACGCCGCCGAATGGCAATGTCGAACCGTGCCGACGATCTGATTGGAGATTGCCAGATTGTGCTCATTCAGGCAGTAGCAGCCTACAACCCATGGATGGGGATCAGGTTCAGCACCTATGCTACACCTGCCTCGTGCGGGCACTGGCACGTCTGGCCCAGAAATTATCGAACGACTGGCTCAGCAAGTCCGCTTCACTGGATGTGATGCCTGAAGGTGAACCCCGCCAGTCGAAGGAACCAGGGGCCAGCTCCAGCATTGCAGTTCCAATTGACGATTTCCTGCAGGCAGACCACCCACTGTTGAACCAGCGGGAAAAGAAGATCCTTAGTTTACGCTACTGCAATCCGGAAGGTGGCGAAGTAATTACCCTCGAGAAAGTGGGGAAACAACTCGGCCTGTCAAAGGAACGTGTACGTCAGGTTCAGGCTACCGCACTGAGCAAACTGCGTGCCGCACTACAAGTAGCGGAACAGGTGTAATCGTAAAGAACATACGAAGAATCTAAGTCCACGCTGAAATTATCACTCCGGCGTAGGCGGACATCCAATCCAACCAGTTTGAATTGCCAGCACTTGACCAGTGCTGTTAGCAGCAAAAATCAATTTTCCGATCTCAAACGGCACTATTTTGGTCAATCGATCCAAAGAGGTGATAGCAATTTTGCAAAAATTCACAACAAAGATTGATTCGCCGCAACTTTGGTTCTCAGAGTGCTCGTGGCTGTAGGTTGGCAGAGCGAATCATGACGGTATGTGAAACATTGAAACTAAAGGGTAGAAACGTATTGAATTATCTGAAAGAAGCGATCAGCGCATACCGAAAAGGCGAACCTGCACCGAACCTTGAAATAATATAGGTGAACGGTTACTATTCGTTAACCGTAGCACGGGCGTCCCGCCCGTGGGGAAAACTCATGGGCGAGACGCCCATGTTACGTTGGGTGGTATCCACGAACCAATTGCCAGAGTCGAGAGGCTAGCTTGTATGAATACCAGTTGTGGACTGAAGGTACTTTATTCGTTAAACGTAGCACGGGCGTCCCGCCCGTGGGAAAAACCCATGGGCGAGACGCCCATGTTACGTTGGGTGGTATCCACGAACCAATTGCCAGAGGCGAAAGACTGCTTGTATGAATACCAGTTGTGGACTGAAGGTAAGTACTTTATTGGTTAAACGTAACATGGGCGTCCCGCCCGTGGGAAAAACTCATGGGCGAGACGCCCATCTTACGTAGGGTGGTATCCACGAACCAATTGCTAGAACGTGTATTGGCACACCTGAAGAAATGAATTGGCCTGTAATTTCCATTGCAACACCATTTGGGATGACAATCCTTGATGAATCACCTGAAATTGGCAATCAGACAGATAAAGAATTGACCTGGCCGATTCTCACCAGGTATCACAATATCATCCATTTGTTGAAGGGCAATCTGGAATTGATGTTGTAATCAACTATTAGTAGCTGCCAGTCTGTGGGCGATAGCGGGCATCACCAAAACCAAGCAGTGGGTAAAAGATGAACGGCAGAAATGCCAAACCAATACCGTACAGAGCTTCCTTGCCAAAATTCTTCGCTACGTCGATTGCAATCAGGATGCTCACAACAAAGTTAACGAAGGGAATGAACATCAAAATGACCCACCATACTGGTTTACCAGCGATTTCCAACAATACGATCACATTGTAAATCGGTACAATCGCTGCCCACCCCGGCTTGCCAGCTTTGACAAAAACTTTCCATAATCCTGCGACAGTAAGAATGATCACCGCAAGATAAACTACAAAGATACCAATTCCAAATCCGGCTGCGCCTTCTAAATCCACTTCTTGTTGCTGTGCAAACAAAATTGGTTGAAACATGAAATATCCTCTTTGTGAGAGTTGTGCGAATCCATTTTTGCGAAGTGCAATTGGACTTCTTTTTGCATAGGCTCCCTATCCAATCAAGTCAAGTCTGTATGTAACAATATTTGATGAGGATTATGTAAGATAGTGCTGTAGGTACAATTTTTCTTTAGAAGCAAACAATCTGTCCAATTGACATTTGTTATGCAATCGCATCGGTCAGGACGCTGCCTTCGGAAAGAATTGGATAAGGTCTACCGCTGGCCTGATCGTGAAGAACGGTTTCCAGATCGTAGCCCAACAGATGGTATGTGGTGGCAAGAATATCTTTCGGTGAAATTGGCCGATCGACCACAGTGCCGCCAATGTTGTCTGTTTTGCCAATGACCTGACCGCGTTTGATACCCCCACCAGCCATCATTACGGAATAGGCCTGAGACCAGTGATCTCGCCCACCACCTTTGGCTTTGTTGATCTTGGGGGTGCGGCCATGTTCGCTAAGTACCAGCACGAGGGTTTCATCCAGCATCCCACGCTGATCCAGATCAGCAATCAGGCCGGAAAATGCCTTGTCAAACCCGGGCATTAACTCATCTTTCATCCGTGGGTAGTGTTCCCAGTGGGTATCCCAGCCGGAGCCTGCAAGCCCGAACTCATCCCAGAACACCGTCACGAAGCGAGAACCCGCTTCCACCAGTTTGCGGGCTGCCAGTGCGGCCTGCCCAAATACGGTCATGCCGTATTGATCCCGCAGGGCACTTTTCTCACGCGAAATATCCAACGCATCCCGCACGTGGGTGGAACGGATCAGATCGAACGCACCCTGCCGAAAATGATCGCGGTTGGTGGGGCTGGCCTTGGCCTGCGCCCGTTCCATCTGCTGAAGTAATGAGGTGCGTTGGTCCAGTCGGTCTAATGTCATGTCGACTGGCAAGGTGGCTGCCTGTCCGAGGGTGAACTGGCAGTCCGGTTCAATACCCACATACGGTTCATCGAATGTCTTGGTTGTGGTGGTCAGCGTTTTGGTGATCTGCTTGTTCGCTTTGCCAATAAATTCCGTAAAGTGGGGGTGGTATTTACTGCCCAGAAACGCCGCATAGGGCCCCGCACGGTGTACTTCACCAGTGCGGCGGGTGCTGAATGGCCATGGCAGGGCAATATTGTTCAGAATATTGTCCTGTTTGGTGCGTTGCTGCTCCAGATAGTTGACCACCGACCCCATGAACGGCCAATGTCGGCTGTCACGTGGATTCAGTTCCATCGGCACATCGATTTTCGGCACACCGGTCGTGGCATAAGCCACCCCATGGATTGGGTGGGCGTGCGTCACAGAACGCAGCACGGTGACACGGTCCATCACCTTGGCGGTATTGGGCAACAGTTCGCACACATCACATCCTGGCAGGGCCGATGGAATTGGGCGAAAGTCCCCACGGATCTCCAATGGGGCATCCGGTTTCATGTCTGCCAGTTCCAACTGGCTCGGAGAGCCATACAGGAAAAGCAGGATACATGATTTCGCCTTCCCAAAACCAGGCAGCGGGTTATCTGGCTGACGAACAGGCTTTTGTTCTGCCCGCAATTGATCGGACAGGTGGAGGCCCAACATGCTGAGCCCGCCAACCCACAGGGCGTCTCGGCGGGAAATACCATCGCAGAACTGCTTTTGAGAGCCGAGCACGCGCAGCATGTGATCACCTGTTTGGAAAAGTGTATTGTGTCAGAAAATGGCATGCAACGCAAGGAAAAATTCACTTCGGAAACTGGCGAAGCTGGGCGAGTCTAACTGCGATTTTCGGTGCCGAAAGTACCTGATTTTGATGTTTGTAGGGATGCCGGTTAGAAATCTGACTTGTTTATGAGAAATGCTTAATAAATCTACTCCGTGGTGCAGCAGTTCGATGCAGTTATCCAGCACAACAAATCAAACTGATCCCGCACCAAATGGGTACATGATCTGGTTTTCTTGCCAATTTCTTCTTGTTCGTGGTAGTTCTTGTTTGCGATTTTTGTGCCAGATCGTTACATTTTACTTTCACCATTTAACCGAGGGGATGTTTCCGATCCAATGAGTACCTCTTCCGCCGCACCCAGAGCAAGCCGCGTTCGCTATCTGGTTCTCCTGATGCTGTGCCTGCTGGCCATGATCACCTACATGGATCGTGCCATGCTGGGCAACGCCAAAGGCGACATCATGGGTTCCATCGGCAAAAGTGAACAGGATTTCTTCCTGATTCTGGTGGCTTTTCAATTAGCCTACGCCCTGTTTGAAATCCCCACCGGTTGGATGGGCGATACCTACGGCCCACGCAAAACGCTGATCCGCATTGTCCTGTGGTGGTCGTTTTTTGTGGCGTTAACCGCATTTACCGGCTGGAAATTTAGCTATGAAACCTGGTTTTACCTGCTGATCGGGATTCAATTCCTCTTCGGGATGGGGGAAGCGGGAGCCTTCCCAAATATGTCGAGGGCGTTATATAACTGGTTTCCTGCCAAAGAGCGGGGCTTTGCCCAGGGTGCGATGTGGCTTTCCGCACGCTTCATGGGTGGTCTGACCCCACTGGTCTGGCTGGTGTTTACCAAGTATCTTGGCCTCGACTGGCGGGAGACTCTGTGGAGTTTTGCCGCTGTTGCAGTGATGTGGTGCATCATCTTCTACCTGTTCTTTACCAACACGCCCAAAGAACATCCCAAGGTGAATGAGGAAGAGGCGAAGATTATTGATGAAAATCGCCAGCCACCATCAGGCCACGCAGGCGTGCCCTGGAAAGCGATTTTTGGTAACAAAAATGTGATTTTTCTCTGCCTGATGTACATGGTGACCAATTTTAACTGGTACTTCCTGATGTACTTTGTGCCGCGTACACTGAAAACGGAATTTGCCTCGTTCGGTGCCAAAAAAGGTGGGGATTTACTTCTTGCAGTCTTTGGTGGTGCCCCACTGCTGGTGGGGATGTTTGGCTGTCTGCTGGGTGGTTACCTCACCGACTTATATTTCCGCAGAACCAATAACCGCAAAATGGCACGCAGAGTGATCGGGATGGCTGGCTATGGTCTTGCGGGCTGCTGTTACATTCTTGCCGCACTCTCTGTGGGTAATCTGTACGCTTTTGCCATTTCACTGATGTTTGTCGGTTTCTTTAACGACCTGATTCTCAGCCCCGCCTGGGCGACGGCACAGGATATCGGTCAGCGTTACTCCGCCATTGTTTCCGGTGCGATGAACATGATTGGCAACCTGGGTGCTACGCTGGGCATTTTCATTTCCGGTCGAATCCTGAAGGCCCACACGGTCACCAATGATGCCGGAAACGATGAAGTGGGCAGTCAGGCTTACATTATTCTCTTCACCATTTATGCGATTATTTATGGTCTCGGGGTCTTTCTCTGGACGCAAATTGATGCCAGCAAGCCGATCACGGTGCCGGAAAAGCCCCACGATCACGAAACGGCGACTAGCTGACATATCAAATAATTGCCCCGTCTGGAATAGCTACCCTCTTTTGCTGTGACATCGATCTCAACTGTCCAGATTCTTTGCTGCATTCTAATTTGGCCGATGATGCATTCAACTGCAGCTGGCCTATAATCTACACGAAGGAAAGGCAAAAAATATGCTTAAGAAATGAAGTGTAGTTTTGGGAGATCAATTAATGAGAATTAAATTTGCTCTAGGCTTGTATATTATTTTTGCCCATTTTCCTTTGTTCGGCGACGAGCCAGATTCAGACAAAATACCTTATCTCATCTATCCGCCAAAACTAGATAATTGTTTCACTGAATTACAAATGATCATGAATAATAACTCTGAATGGTCACAATTTTCAGTGGATATCAATGGCAGTTTACTCATTACAAAAGATGATTTTTTGGATACAAAATCTTTGCAAATAAATAAGTTTAAAGCAGCTATTTCTCAGTTTCCGAAAACTGGAGAAAAATTGCCAAAATATCGGATTTATTACACAAAAAAGACCCCGAGTGATGAAGCGATACGTGTTGTTTACCATCTTTTTCTAGGGTTAAATAACGCTTGTACGGATAATAGAAACTGCGATATTGGCTCAGTAATTAGTGGCACAGAAAAAAATGATCACTGGCTAGATCGGGTTCGTTTTCACAAAGCTTATTTGACAGCAGGGCCTGATCAACGCAAAGAACCGGGGATTGGGAATACTTATGTAACCGCATATGCTGCTCTTACGCCATTCAGTAAGGAATTATTCCAGGCAACATGCGTTGTTAAATTCAAAGATCAATTCGATAAAAACTGGGATGGTACTTTCTCAAAGGAATTTGAAAGTGCAATTATCAAAGTAGTAGGGCAAGCGAAAGCGGAATCCAAATCAACAATTGCGTTCATTTGCAATTCCGAAGATGCCACAGTAGAAAGCCTTACAGAATTCAGAACTCTCACATTGCCCAAACTTACACAGAAATTGGGTTTTAAGTCATATATGATTTTTTTTCGTAGGTAGTTAACGACGATGTTATTCACTTCTACATCCAAATTTGCGGCACTTTTCATGAGAATCTTCCCATCGTTCGTGATAAAATAGTCGCGATTCTACCACCAAAGGAAGGTTCATGACACGATTCCTCTTCGGTTGCCTGCTTTTCCTGCTTGCCACCCCCCTGTGGGCCGCACCTCGGAACGTGGTGCTGTTTGTTACCGACGACCAGGGACAGGATGCCGGGTGCTACGGCAACAAAGTATTAAAAACTCCTCATCTGGATCGACTGGCGAAGGAAGGGGTGCTGTTCGATTACGCTTTTGCCACCACCGCAAGCTGTTCTGCCAGTCGCTCCGTCATTCTGACGGGCATGCACAACCATGCGAACGGGCATTACGGCCACCAGCACGCCTATCACAAATTCAGCAGCTACGACAATGTGAAGAGCCTGCCGGTTCAACTGGCCGCAGGTGGGTATCGCACCGCACGGGTGGGCAAGTACCACGTGGCACCCGAAGATGTGTACAAGTTCGATCAGGCGTTGCCAGGGAATGCACGCAACCCTGTGCAGATGGCCAACAATTGCAAAAAACTGTTTGCTGAAGCCAGCGACAAGCCATTTTTCCTTTATTTCTGCACCGCAGACCCGCACCGCAGCGGGGGCAGTGTTGCTGGTGATCCGTTGAAGCCGAACCCGTTTGGCAATACGCCAAAAGGATATCCGGGTGTGACGGAAGTGAAATATGACCCGAAAGATGTGGAAGTGCCAGCATTTTTGCCCGATACGCCGACTTCACGTGCGGAACTGGCACAGTATTACCAGTCGATCTCCCGCATTGATCAGGGCCTGGGGCAATTAATCCAGAATCTGCAGGAAGCTGGCCAGCTCGATAACACCATGATTATATATATTGCCGATCATGGAATCGCTTTTCCGGGTGCCAAAACCACCACCTATGAGCCGGGATTGCGGGCACCGTGCGTGGTGCGGAATCCGTTTGCGAAGCGGAAAGGCGAAAAATCGCAGGCAATGGTTAGTTGGGTCGATCTGACACCCACAATTCTGGATTTTGCTGGCATCAAAAATCCCGCACCCGCGATTCAGGGGAAATCGTTTCTGCCAGTACTGGATGCCGAACCCAAAAAAGGGTGGGATAAAATCTACGCCTCCCACACGTTTCACGAAATTACGATGTATTACCCAATGCGGGTGGTCCGCGAACGGCAGTACAAGCTGATCTGGAATATGGCCCACCCCCTGCCATATCCATTTGCGTCCGACCTGTGGGAGGCCCCCACGTGGCAGGAAGCTTACAAGCAAGGCCCCAAAGCGATGTATGGGAAACGCACGGTCAAGGATTACATTCAGCGACCAGCATTTGAACTGTACGACCTGGAAAATGACCCACACGAAGCCCAGAATCTGGCTGGGAAGACCGAGTATGCGGAAATCCTGAAGAAAATGCAGGCCGACCTGAAAGAGTTCCAGAAGCAGACAAAAGATCCCTGGATTCTGAAATGGGAATATGAATAAGCCGCTTGAGTGTCACATCCCTGGGAATCGCTCAAGCATCTCAGCATAGTGAGCATCATGCTTGCGACAATCCATGAAGTGCAGGCGAAACCTGCTCTAAGTCGAAAAAGTATCCTGATCTTCTGTGGAAAAATCCACTTCCAGTGGGTCATCCACATGGGTTTCGGTGGTTCCATTCAGCTTGTGATCCCACTGTTCCTGAGTCAGCAGAACTTCCCGGGCCTGGGCTCCATTGTAAGTGCCCACAATACCATCTTCGGCCATGTAATCGATCAGGCGTGCGGCACGTCCATAACCAATTCCCAGTGCCCGCTGGAGCAAGGAAACACTCCCACGGCCTTCGCGAATGACAATTTCAACCGCTTGCTGGTACAGGGCATCCGGTTTGCGGGATTGATCGGGAACGGTTGGTTCCTCATCCCCACAGTTATCTTCCTGGTTCAGGTTCAGAAGTTCGTTATCAAATTCGGGGTTTTCTACTTCGAGAAATCCGGTAACCCGCAGAATTTCCTGATCGCTGACGTAAGTGCCCTGTGCCCGCAGAATGGTGCTGTTGTTGGGCTGCAGAAACAGCATATCTCCCTTGCCCAGCAGTTTTTCCGCCCCCATTTCATCCAGGACCACGCGACTGTTCGAGCGGTCTGCCACCTGAAAGCAGATGCGGGCGGGCAAATTCGACTTAATTAAGCCAGTAATTACATCCACCGTGGGCCGCTGGGTAGTCAGAATCAGGTGAATACCTGCCGCCCGCGACTTCTGTGCCAGACGGATGATATGGCCTTCCACTTCTTTCTTCCTCGCCATCATCAGATCGCCCACTTCGTCAATCACGATGACGATGTAGGGCATGGTGGCGGGAATCAGATCGGCATCGGCCGGTTCTGCAGGTCGCACACGGCGAATAATTTCATCGTGGGTCAACTGGTTATAGCTGGAAATGTTCCGCACCCGGGCCCGTCGTAACAGGTCGTAGCGCTGTTCCATTTTGTCGACTGCCCACGATAAAATCGCTTCCGCTTTGGCGTTATCTGTGACCACAGGGTGCATCAGGTGGGGCAATTTCGCATAATCAGCCAATTCCACCTGCTTCGGGTCGATCATCAGCAGGCGACACTCTTCTGGCCTTCTTGTCAGCAACAGACTGATGATAATGGAGTTCAGGCAGACCGATTTCCCGGTGCCGGTCCGCCCGGCAATCAACAGGTGGGGCATATCAGCCAGATCGTAGACCAACGGCACGCCTTCGCTGTCTTTCCCCAGAATCATCGGCAGTCGGGCATGGGCACTCACTTCTTCGCAGGTTCGAATCAGTTCCCGCAGGCGGACGATGCTGCGTCGTTCATTGGGTACTTCGATCCCTACGGTATTCCGGCCTGGCAAGGGTGCCACAATCCGCACGCTCTGCACACGCAGGTTCAGGGCAATATCTTCAGAAAGGGCCAGCACACGGGATACCCGCAGACCAGTTTCCAGCGCAATTTCGTATTGTGTTACAACAGGGCCCGTATGGATTCCCACCACGGTGACTTTCAGGCCGAAATCAGCAAATGTTTTCTCCAACAGCCCCGCCACCTGCCGCAGATGGACTTCATCGTCTGTGTTTTGCTGAACAGGAGATTCATCCAGCAATTCCAGCCCAGGTAAGTCATTTCCGGGAATATTTGGCTTAGACTTGCGTGGCTTCACTTCAGGTGGGGCAGGGATTTCCTCAATTGGTTGACGCACCGCAGGTGGGATGCGCAGTGGTTGGCGTACCGGTTCTTTTTCTGCTTCCCGTTCCACTGGTGGTGGATTGCTGGCAAACGAAAAGACTGGTGAAGGTGATACCGCCTGAATGGTTTGGTCCAGCTCTGCCAGCACTTCTCGGGAGGCGAACAGTGATTTGGCCACCAGTCGCAGGCGTTGTGGGGCTTTTTCGACCCACTGGCCGGTGCGGGTAATGAGTATCCAGAAGCCAACCAGCAGAAAATCGAGACTGAGTACGACCCCAAATACCAGGCCTGCACTGAACAGCATGATCCTGCCAACAAACTCAAATCGTTGTTCCAATTGAATCGCGATAAAAGCACCCAGCGTGCCCCCGGGACCCACCAGTGGGCCCTGCCAGCGAAAGGCACCATACCAGTCAACAGCCAGACAGCAGCACGGCACCAGCACCGCCCAGCCGATTAGTCGACGAGCGATCGTTTTGAGGTCGAAGTGGAAGTTCAGTTCCAGCACAATGGCTATGCAGGCGATGAAGTACGCGAAGGCCCCGTACCCTAGTGCAAGGATCAGAATATTCCGAATTGCTTGCGCAGCGGGCAGCACCGACGGTAACCAGCCGGGGATGGTTGGTTCCGGTAATGTGGGCTGGCTGACCAGGCAAGCCAACTGGTAGAGCGTTACTAGAATAACGGTACCACTGAAGGTCCGAATCCAGGACTGTCGAGTGGTGTTTTCGGGCATAGCACTGATCCCTCGCGAAGCTCGAATAATTCTGTTGTAACTGCCAAACGGCGGATACTGGTGCTGGAGATGGGGTGTTTTTGCCCGAATCCCAAAAGCGGGATTGTGCAACCGTTAGGAATGCAACAACTGATTCAATATGCATATCGCACTGTGGGAACCGGAAATCCCGCCAAATACTGGAAATATCGCCCGTTTGTGTGCAGCAACCGACTGCCCACTGCACCTGATAGGTAAACTGGGTTTTCAGATCGATGATCGGGCGGTTGCCAGAGCAGGTCTGGATTACTGGCACCTGGTGACGATTCGTCACCATGAAAGTTTTGAGCAGTTTTTGTCTGTGGTGGGTGAAGAGAACATCGTCTGTATTGAAACTTCAACCAACCGCAACTACACAACGATACCGTTTACAGCGGACACCTGTCTGTTATTCGGCAACGAATCCAGCGGGCTGCCACGCACGATCCTCGAGCGATTTGCCGTGCAAACCTACACCATCCCGATGCCGGGTACAGGGGTACGCAGCCTCAATCTGGCCAATTCAGCCAGCATTGTGCTCTATGAAGGCCTGCGTCAACTGCACGGCTGGTAAAATCGGCAGCACATGGGGTGCAAACTTTACAAGTTTCCCCAAACTGCCTATTGTGCCAATTCTCTGCTTTCCGATGCAGTGGTATGAGCACGGAAGCACCCACCAGCGATCAATCCGTGGTAGCAATTACCACACCGGAAGCCTTGCGGCGTTTCGTGAAAGAATATTTGTGTTCCCACGATCATCTGGATCCGAAGCAGACCCCCCTCTACCAGGCGCGGCTGGAACGTGGGGGAAAATTGTGTGGCCTGCTGTTTCATGTGGAAGGGCCCCGCCTGCTACGCACTTCAGCAATCTGGGCCACCGAAGACCACTGCATTATCTTTTATGATTCCACCGGCCAGCGCTTTGGGGAAGTCAAATTAAGCGAATCTCCGGAACGGCTGCAGTAAAAGCAGATTTCTCCAGGTTGACACAACGCACAGGCATTTTTTGACCAAACCACTCCCAATGCGTTAATTTTGCCCCACAATGCAGGTTGTATTCGTGGGAAGATTGTGAAATAATGCCGACTGAAGTGTATCATTTGACCTTCACTCCCACCTGAGACTACTCGCGATGTATCTTCGTGCGATGCTTCTATTTCTGGGAGTGTGGTTGCTGTTGTGGCTGGCAAGGGCCAGAAATCGGCAGCTTTCGTTGCTTTCGGGCATCCTGACCATGCCTTTTGCCGTTCTAGGCTACATTTTTGTACCCGCCTACTGGTTGCCAGACCACCACGTGCAACTGTTCCGTGGGGTGGGCATCGAAGATTTTCTGTTCTGTTTTGTCAGCGGCGGGCTGGTCGGAGTGCTGATTGTCGTGCCGCACGGAGATCGCTGTAAGTTATTGCCAGAAAAGATCTTAAAGCGATATCTCATCTGGTCGGGAATCTCGCTTGCTCTGGTATTCGGTGCTGTCGCTGTGGGGTGCCATTCTCTGTATGCGTGCATCGGCAGTTTTATCTGCTGCACGCTGTTCTGCTACTGGCAACGCCCACAATCGATCGCCCCACTATTAAGAACAGGGGTTGAATTCTGCCTGCTGTACACCGCATTTTCGATTGTGTATCTGAATTTCACCCCCCACGCGGGGCGATTCTGGCAGGAAAGTGCCATTTCCGGCACTCGTTGCCTGGGGTTGCCCATCGAAGAATCACTATGGGCGTTCAGTTTCGGCACTGCCTGGCCAGTGATTGTAACATATCTCCTGCACGGAAAAGAAGACAGAAATACGATATTCAAAACCAAGTATGTTAAAGTAACTGAAATAGAACAGTAAGAATCAACCGGGCCTGAATCATTCCCAGGATCTTTAGGGATTCAATATGTTTCATTATGTACAAATACTGACTCTCCTGGTTGGGTGTTGTCTCAATGCTGCTGCTGCTCCAAAGCTTGAACTCAGACCGAAGCCAGGTGAAGAAAGAGATTTTGTGATCCACCCGAAACTGAAGATGCGGTTTTGTCGGATTCCGGCTGGAAAGGCGATATTAGGGGCACCAGATAGCGAAAAGCTTCGAACAAAAGACCAGAAAGAGCATTCTTTCACTACCCCAGGATTCTGGCTGGGGAAATTTGAAGTAATGCAGGGTGATTGGGAGTCGGTCATGGGAATGAATCCGTGCAGCTTTGCTAAAACGGGTGAAAATAAAATGTTGGTTGCCAACATGGATACAAGTCAATTTCCAGTAGAGAGCGTCAGTTGGGATGATTGCCAGATATTTATCAAGAAATGCAAACTAGCTGGCTTTGAAATTCGATTACCACATGAAGATGAATGGGAATATGCTTATCGTGGAAGCAAAGGAAATAAGCAAGCTTTTTACTGGGGTAATGAGCTGAATGGAGATAAAGCGAATCACCGAGGTGAAAGACCCTATGGCACGAAAATTAAAGGTAATACCCTCGAACGTCCTTGTCATGTGGGTACATATTCAAAGCAGGCTCCTCATCCCTGGGGATTGTGTGACATGAGTGGGAATGTTGCAGAATGGTGTGATAATTTATACCCAGGGAGTAAGTATCGTGTTTTCCGTGGAGGAAGCTGGAGCGATGAGGGAGAATTCTGTCGCGGAGCGATCCGCTTCCGAAACACACCAGACGATCGAAGTAAGGTCATTGGTTTCCGATTAGCGTTAATTCCAGAAAGCAAATGACCATCTCTTGACACTCGGTCTTGCTACAAAACAACAATGTCACCAACGACAGAGTTTCTTTTTTCCGAATCATTCACCGGGTACGGGGATCCGCAGCAAAGTCAATCGGAATGCACGCTCCTGTTCATCCTGTAGATTTGGTTTGCTTTTTTTGTCGCGTGCCGTTTGCAGGTATCGCTCCCACTGCTGATTTTCGCCCAGACTGCACAGAAGAAAACCCTCGTTCCACCGCTCATAATGTAGTTGCTTGCCAGAATAGCCATCAATAAGCTGTGCCGCAGGCAACTTTAATTCTTCCAGCTTTTCGGGATAGTGACCATGCTGAACACGATATTCTGCAACCGAGAAAGCAAGTTCAAATATCCTAGTTTGAATTTCCAGATAAGCACTACTGACAATAAGTCTGTCATAATTGCCAGTCAATTCAAGTAACACCCCATTGGCAATGTGAATAGCTCGAGTTCGTGAGCTGGATAAGATGGAAAACTTTGGTGGGGGACTTTGTTTCAATGATTCAATTACTTGTTGACAAGCCACGCGTTTTGCATTGATATCAGGCTTCTGAGAGGCTGCAATATATGCGTCAAATACTTCGTTAATCCTAAGCAGAATCTGATTATAATTCAAAGATCTTATGAACATTCGCTTGATTAATCCTGGCCTGGCTTGCAGATCTTCCAGTCTCATCAATTCGTTGACATCCCCATTCCAAGTAGTGCCATGCGCATGTTGTAGCAGATCGAGAATGCAGAAACGTTCACATTCGTCCAACTGTCTGCCTAAGCTTCGCCGAGGCGGTAGTTCTGAGAGTTGCTGATGTAATGAATCGAAAGCAAAGTTCTCTCGGGTCAACTTTGGGTAGAGGTAGCCACAAGCACCTTGGGCAAGTCGTATCACGGCCTGCCCTACGAGCGAATCAATTACCGTTCCAGCATTGGACTGGATCAACCGCCCTAGTCGCATGGCAGCATACAGATCATTCCAGGCATCCTGAATACGCTGCTCCTGGATTGCATTCATTGCCCGAACTTTGAAGTAATATGCAAGATTTCTGAACTTTTGTGAAAAAGAAAAGTTTGCTGCGAGCAATAAAGGTCTCGAAGAACCTGTTACCGGCACCAGTGGGTAATAATAGCTCGGTCGTTCAATCGCCCGCATAGCAATTTTGACTGGCTCTTCGTTCGCTTTCAGCCAGGCAGCTACTTCAGGATAATCAATTTTACTCCATGGTTGGTTACATTCTTCAGGAAGATCACCTCGTGTTCGCTCGGGATCGTTTTCATCTTTTCTGCTGAAATTCTTGAAATAGATCCCCTCACCTTTCGGTTCTTCGACTTCCAGCAATTCGTAGAACATCGGTGGCATTCGCTGTCCTTCCGGAAACGGGCCAATCGCCTGGATAAGCAATACCATGGCATTGTCATCCGGCTTGATATCCCCCTTTAGCTTTTTGTTCAGCACACCATAATAGTCGATATTCCCATCGGCATCATACGTTGTTACTCGCGTAGTTTCGTAACTGATGGTGCGGTTCAATCTTGCAGGCCAGACTGCCCATAACAGAATGCAGAATGCCAGTGTACCAGCAATAAACCACCATTTGTATTTTTTGATTCTGTGCATTTCAAATTCACTTTCACATGGATCAGTAGTGTCTCATTCTTACAAACTGCTGAGCAAACTCGTGGCAGCATTTTCCTGCCGTTGATTCAAACAACACCAGTTGAAGCAGGTGCCACATTGCGTATGAGTGCTGCAATGATTCAACTAACATCGCAACTTAAAAATGCTCTATCGAATGGCTAAAGTGTATCGGAGCCGTAATTGGGTTTTTTCATCATTTTCACCCCTTTTTCGGTACTCATGAGATTTGCCCAGGTTTCCCAGCCTTCGGTGTGCAGGCAGATTGCACGAATGCCAGCCATCACCGGCATGGCCAGAAACAGCCCCATGGTACCCCACACGAGATCCCAATAGAGGCACGCCAGCATCACGGTGGTGGCATTCAGGTCCATGCTGCGTCCCATCACCAGGGGTACAATCAGGTAACCTTCCACCGTTACCACAATAATGTAGATCAACATGATAAACAGAGCATGCCACGGAGAGCAGTTGATTAACGCATCCAGTACCGGCGGAATCCCCGCAATGATGGTGCCGATGTATGGGATGTATGAAAGCAATGCGGTCAGTAATGCCCAAGTCCACGGCTGTTTCAAATCCATCAGCGAGTAGATTATCCCCAGAAATAGTCCCAGCCCGCAGTTGACGATGGTTCGCCAGACAAGGTAAGAACGGATTGCCTCAATCATTTCTGTCAGTGCGTGGCGGACGCGGCTTTGAATAACGCCATTGGTGCCAAAGATTTCTCGAATGCGTGCACCAAGAAATGCCCCTTCCAGCATCATAAACAGCATCACAAACAGAATAATAATGCTTTGTAACAGCCACACTCCCACGGCTTTGCCAAGGACGACAAACTGGTTAACAATCACATCCCCTTCGAGGAATTTCTTCACATAGGCGAACACCGTGGAACGCTGTGGGTCGACTGGCATCACTCGATTCACGGAACCTGGGGCAACCGATGCCACCACATCCCGCGATTTGCTATAGATTTGCTCGAGACGATCCGTGTCGCGTGGGTTGGGCAATTGTTCCAGCATCGATGGGATGGAAAAGGCAAACCCCACAAAAATGGCGACATTCACTGCAACCACGGCCAGAATGACACTGAGGCAGGCAAAAAACCATGGAATGTGCAGTTTTCTGTTCAGCCAGGTGGCAGCGGGGTACAGGATCACCGCCAGCATGGCAGCGATGACCAGTGGAATAATGACTGTGTGGCCAAGATAAAGGGTCAGGGACAGGCCTAAAAAAGCCAGAATGTTCAGACCAATCCGAGTTGCCGAAGAAAGATTTGGTGCCATGAACAGTAACTCGCTGAAACTTGGTTAGGTTGGAAACAGTTTTGCTGCCCGCAATGTGTTATATAACAACATTGTAATGGTCATTGGGCCCACCCCTTTGGGCACCGGAGATAACCAGCTTGCAATTGGTGCGACCTGGTCTGCATCGACATCACCTACCAGCTTGCCATCGACTGAATTGATCCCCACGTCGATGACGGCTGCACCCGGTTTCACCATTTCGGCGGTGACAAATCGTGGTTTACCCACCGCAGCAATCAGAATATCGGCGGTGCGGGCAATTTCCGCCAGTTCTTCCGAATTACTGTGCACCACCGTCACAGTGGAATTACACGCCTGCGGGAAGTGGTGCGTGGGTTTCTGCATCATGATCAGCCCCAGCGGCTTGCCCACAATATTGCTGCGTCCAATGATGACCGCCCGCTTACCTTGGGTGGGGATGCCACTTCGTTCCAGCATCTGCTGCACCCCAAACGGCGTGCAGGGCAAAAATCGTGGGTAACCAGTCGCCAGCAGCCCCACATTTTCCGGATGGAAGGCGTCCACATCCTTTTTGGGATCGATTCGCTGGATAATAGCCGCTTCATTCATGTGGCGGGGCAATGGAAGCTGAACCAGAATGCCCGAAACCTGCGGATCCTGGTTTAGCTGGTCCACCAGGTGAAGTAAATCGTTTTCTGTGGCATTGTCCGGCAGGCGGTGCAGCCAACTGCGTAGTCCCACCGACTCGCACGCTTTTGCCTTATTACTGACATAAACTTCACTGGCGGGGTGGTTGCCTACCAGCACCGCTGCCAGTCCCGGTGGGGGTAAATTGCGGGCCACAAGGTGCTGGACTTCGCTGGCAATTTCTGCCCGAATTGTTTTGCTAAGTTCCAGCCCGCTAATGATTTGCGCTGACATGACCTGTTTGCCGTGTGGGAATATTCCCTAAGTGGAAGTTTACAGTAATTCCTTGGCAGCCTGGAAAATTGCCTGACTGTTCAAGCCATATTTTTCCAGCAGGCTTTCAGGAGTGCCCGATTCTGCAAACTGGTCGTCGATCCCCACAAATCGCATCGGGACCGGGTGTTGTTTCACCACGGACATGGCGATGACACTGCCAAGGCCACCGTGCAGCAAATGCTCTTCCACCACCAGAATCTTGCCGGTTTCTTTGGCTGCTGCCAGTACTGCTTCGTGGTCGCATGGCTTTACCGTGTGGAAATCGAGCACGCGGGCCTGCACGCCCGTTGCGGCCAACATTTCTGCTGCCTGCAGCGAAGGTGCTACCATCAGGCCATTGGCAATGATGGTCAGGTCGGTGCCAGCCCGCAACTGATTTGCTTTGCCTAATGTGAAGGTAAAGCCTTCGGGATAGAGCACCGGCACTACTGGTCGACCTGCACGCACGTAGGCGGGGCCTTTCATTGCGGAAACCGCTTTGATCGCCGCATGCATACTCGGTTCGTCGCATGGCACCACTACGGTGAAGTTGGGCAGGCTGCAGGCCAGACCCACATCTTCAATCCCCATCTGGGACGGGCCGTCTTCACCAATCGAAATCCCCGCGTGCGTGCCCACCACTTTGACATCGAGGCACGGAAATGCCACCGACATCCGTAATTGATCGTAGGAATTGCACATCACGAAGGTGGCAAAACTGGATACCCAGGCCTGCTTTCCGCAGGAGGCAAGGCCGCCTGCAACACCCACCATATTCGATTCGGCAATGCCCACATTAAAAAATCGTTCCGGAAACTTCTTGGCAAACAGTTCGGTGCGGGTGGAATTATGCACGTCACCATCCACCACGACAATATCAGCACGTTCTTCGCCCAGTTTGGCTAATGCAATGCCAAATGCTTCTCGTGTTGCTTTCCCCATGGTCATATTCATATTTTCAATTCTCTTGTATCTTGTGTGCGAGTGTTACAGGCTTTCAATGAAGGCCAGTGCTTGTGCGGTTTCTTCTTTGTTGAGTGGTTTGCCGTGGTGGTTGGGATCGGCTGCCAGAATGTCGTTAATCGGATAGCCTTTTTTCGTCTGAGAAATGATCACGCTTGGCTTGCCCCTGGTGTTGCAGGCGGTGGTCAGTGCGGCGATGCATTCTTCCAGATTGTTGCCATTGATTGTCTGTGCGGCCCAACCAAACGCTTCCCACCGTGGGGCGATTGGGGATAAATCCAGCACATCCTTGGCGGCACCAGTTTGCTGGTAGCCATTCTGGTCGACAACAGCAATCAGGTTATCCAGTTTGAACTTCACCGCAGACATGGCGGCTTCCCACACCTGACCTTCATTGATTTCGCCGTCACCCATCACCACAAAGGTTTTGTAGTTCAGACCATCGACGCGGGCTGCCAACGCATGGCCTACACCCAGCGACAAACCCTGACCCAATGACCCTGTGGACGCTTCCACACCGGGCAACCGTCGCATGTTGGGGTGGCCTTCCAGTTCGCTGCCCAGTTTTCGCAATGTCACCAGGCGATCCGCACTGAAGTAGCCCGCTTCAGCCATCACCGCATACAGCAGTGGTGCGGCATGACCCTTGCTGAGAATAAAGCGATCCCGATCTGCCATGGTGGGGTTTTTCGGGTCGAACTTCATGAACCCACCAAAGTAGATGGCGGTAGTCATTTCTGCTGCCGACAGTGAACTGGTGGGGTGACCAGATGCTGCGGCACTGGTGCTGGTGATGATCCCTTTGCGAATCCTCTTCAACCGGTCTTTTAATTCAGAAATCGATGCACTCACTGGAGAGCCCTGGGGTTAGTGCTGAACGAGCAATTTACGACAACATTTACTATTGAAAGGGTATGAAAAACGACCACATTCGCAAGTGCGTCTTAATGCTTCCCCGATTTGAGAAATTGCAGCCCCACGTGGGGAATGAACTAGGGCACAGACTGGTGAAAATGGGCAATTTGGGAAGCCCAGGAAAAATACGTTGTTTCCTGACAGGAAGGGTTACTGTTCGCCTTCGCGTTCCATTGCGGCATGGAATGCGTTTTCAATTTTGTCCCGTGCGGCAATAAATGCTTTGGCACAATCGGGGTCAAATTGGGTTCCAGCACACTTCAAAACTTCTTCAAAACCCTGTTCAGGTGTTTTGATATTCTTTTTATTGTACGGTCGTTTGGTTGTCATTGCATCAAAACTATCTGCAACAGCCAGCAGGCGGGCAAGAAACGGAATCCCTTCTCCCGCAAGACGATCCGGATAGCCAGTGCCATCCCACTTCTCGTGGTGGGAGCGTACGATTGGTCGCACCCCATCCAGGGCGGGAATGGAACGCAGCATTTCTTCGCCTTTCGCTGCGTGCGAGTTCATGATGTCCCGCTCTTCATCGGTCAGGCGACCTTCCTTCCCAAGAATATGGTCGGGGATCCCGATCTTACCAATATCATGCAGTGGCCCGCCGATACGGATCTTTTCAATATCATCTTCGGACAGACTCATCTGTTCGGCAATAATCAGCGAGTAAGTCGTCACCCGTGCGGTGTGCCCACCAGTATACTTGTCCCGCATTTCGATCGAGTTGGCCATCGCCGTAACGGTCTGCAGGAACATGTCTTTCTGCTGACGCATGAATCGCGCGGCTTCAATCCCCGCCGACACGTGGGATGCCAGTGCATCAGCCAGATACAGGTCATCCACGGTGAAGGGGCGTTGCCAGTAGTTGCGGTCGAGGTGGATCACACCCAGGTTGGTGCGGGGTGTTCGCAACAGAACGCTCAGTACAGAGGCCATGGCTCCCTCCACAATACTGCCCGAACCACTGAGTTCTTCATCTTCTTCCACAGTGGTGCACAGAATCGAACGACCTTCCTGATAACACTTCTGGGCAATATGTTTGCTGAACGTGGTGCGGCCCTGAGAGCCTTCGCGATCGCTGGCAACGGACTTCAGAATCAGTTCGTTTCCAGGGCCATCGGCCAGAATGATCGCCCCACGCTGGGCATCCAGCACGGAAACAGCATCATTCAGAACGGTTTTCAGTAGTTCTTCTTCAGTGGCACAGGTGGTAAAGTGGTAACCCGCGCGGAGCAGTGCCATTAACTGGTCACCCGGTCTGGGTGCCCGATTCCGGTCCATCAGCAGGCGTTCGACACCATCCTGCCACGACGAACTGGCTTCCGCTTCGAACAAAATCGATTCCGGAAGTGCCTGAGTGGGTAATTCAATAATTTCGTTTTTGCTGTCTTTGAGCTCCACCACCATGGCAACTTTGCCGAACTGCACAATATCTTTCTGGTGCAATTCCCGCTCGCCACTACCCAGGCGGACACCATTGACAAAGGTGCCGTTAGTGCTCGAAAGATCACGCACCCACCATGTCTGGTTGGATCGCCTGACTTCTGCATGCTGCCTGCTGACGGAATTATCTTCCAGGACAATTTCCAAATTGGATATTCTGCCCGCGCGAAGAAGCGATTCGGAGGTCCATTCTCTCCCTTTCGCTTCCCCGCTGATACCTTTCAATCGGATCATCGGTTACAACTCGTTCATTCCGTCCAGTCGAAACAAGACAATTAACCAGACGTCAGACTACTTCAAGCACGCTTGAGCGGAAACATCAATGTGCCGCCTTTCGAACTTTAACTCAAACTTACGAGCATGCAAATCAGCAGCTTGAGAATTTTCATAATATGCCACAAAATTCTTAAAGTCAGCACATTTTAACATCCAAAATTCGCTATTTTGCTAATTATTTTCATGCATGAGCTGAATTTTCTGTTGATCTAACAATCGCCTGAGTTTCAAAATGCTTGAACAGCTTTCATAACGCTTTCATTTTCACCATCCCAAGTGGGCCAGATAGCTGATATGTCAGGCAATCGCCGAATTGCACTTTTGATGTCATTTGATTGGTTGAACTTCGGGATTCTGAGCTGGATTCCCGCCTTCGCGGGAATGACAGATGTGGTGTATTAAAGTTTGTTGGTTGAGCTTCGGGATTCTGAGCTGGGGGAATGACGGTTGTGGTGTATTAAAGTTTGTTGGTTGAGCTTCGGGATTCTGAGATGGATTCCCGCCTTCGCGGGAATGACGGTTGGTTCAGTAGGCGAAATAATCTTCCACTAGAAACAGGTGATCGAAATCTGCCCGCTTGTCGTCAGGCGATGCGTCAATCCAGCCTGCTTCAACCAGCGCAAACACAACTCTGCCAATATCTTCACTGCGGTGCAATCCCCACCCTTTTAAGATTTCTACGCTGTCTTCACCAAATTCGTGATGAGTGCGTGAACGCAACAAGCGACAGAAGGCTGCGGCACCCAGGTGGGGCGGATTGTCATCCATCCCTGCATTCAAGGTGTGCCAGGAGATCTCTTGCATAACCACGTCGAACAGAGCGAATGCTTCCACATCGATTCCCAGTTCTTCGGCAAGTTCGTCAAACGATTTGGATGGTTCTTTACCTTGCACACGCTGTTCAAAGTCTATTTTGTTTAGCAAATCTGTAATCGCAGCGAGTGCGATGTCACTCAAGGTCGCATTCTGTTCATCGGCGACTTCCTGCAGTCTTTTAGCGATTCGATCATCAAGTTTGATCACGAGTGTCGTAGGCATGGGGAGTCGATCTCTGTGGGATAAATTGGTATGGAGGCTCGATGATGTTGCTCTATACCCACATTGAACCGTGGGCAACTTCCATAGTTACGCCGTGGGCGGAATGGGCCTAAGTTATTATCCGGCAATCGCTTACTTCTTTGCTGCAATCATCGGTTCGGTGATGATATCGTGCACCGTTTTGCCCGATGGGATCATCGGCAGCACATGTTCCTGGTGGGGAACCATGACGTTGAGCACGAATGGTTCTTCCGAGTGGATCATTTCCAGCAGTGCCGCATCCAGATCTTCTTTGGCAATCACCATCTTGGATTTGACGCCAAAGCCTGCGGCAATCGTGTTGAAGTCGGGGTACGGATCAGATTCCATCCCCGCACCCAGGTAGGTGTGACCTCGATTGCCACCGTGGAAGCGATCTTCCCACTGCACCACCATGCCGAGGTGCTGGTTGTTCAGCAGCAGCACCTTGGCAGGAATCTTTTCAACGTGGGCACATGCCAGTTCCTGCACGTTCATCAGGAAGCTGCCATCGCCATCGATATCGATCACAATTTTGTCTGGGTGGGCCACTTTGGCACCCATGGCGGCTGGCAGACCAAAGCCCATCGTGCCCAGACCACCGGAAGTCACCCAGTGGCGGGGCATATTGAACGGAAAGTATTGTGCTGCCCACATCTGGTGCTGGCCCACACCAGTCGTGATGATGGTTTTGTCGTGCAGTTGTTTTTCCCGCAGCAATTCTGCCAGCCGACGGATGGCATATTGTGGCAGGATAGCATCTTCACGGTCGTTAAAACGCAGGGGTTGCTCTTCACGCCAGCCATCAATCGTTCGCATCCAGTCGCCATATCTGCCGCCACCCACCAGATCGGCGTTCTCTTCGCGATCCAGCATCTGGTTCAGGCCTTCAATGGTTTCCCGCAGGTCGCAATTCATCGACACATGGGCCACTTTGTTCTTGTTCAGTTCCGAAGCATCAATGTCAACATGAACGATCCGGCCGTGCTTGGCAAATTCAGACAGTTTGCCGGTGACGCGGTCGTCGAACCGAACCCCGAAAGCCAGCAGCAGATCGGCATCATTGACCGCATAGTTCGAATACACGGTGCCGTGCATTCCCAGCATGTGCAGGCAAAGGTAATGTTCGTGGGGGAAACCACCGAGGCCGTGCAGCGTCAGTGCCACAGGAATGCCGGTTTTTTCGGAAAATTCGCGAATGGCTTCTGCGGAACCAGAATGAATCAGACCGCCCCCACCGTAAATGACGGGTTTCTTGGCACGGCGGATTTCGTTGATGATCTTCTGAAGATCGGCAGGATTCGGCTTCGGGCACACCCGATAGCCAGGCAGGTTCATCGGTGGGTCCCACTCGGGCACAATTTCCCGCAACTGCACGTCTTTGGGGATATCGATCAGCACGGGGCCGGGTCGGCCGGTGGTGGCCAGATAAAACGCTTCTTTCACCACGCGGGTAATATCTTCCGTGCGGTGAACGAGGTACTGGTGCTTGGTGATTGGCCGGCACACTTCCACCATAGGCGTTTCCTGAAACGCATCGGTGCCGATGACCGGCGTCGAAACCTGACCGGTGATCGCAATCATCGGTACGGAATCCATCTTGGCATCAGCCAGCACGGTAACGAAGTTTAACGCACCTGGCCCACTGGTGGCCATGCACAACCCCGGCTTACCAGTGGTGCGGGCGTACCCCTGGGCCATAAAACCGCCACCTTGTTCGTGACGTGGGAGAATGGTGCGAATGCGAGGGGCTACTTTCGTAAGCGATTGGTGCAGGGGCATGCTGGCCCCGCCTGGATAAGCAAACATGGTATCCGCACCGTGACGCAGCAGACATTCCACCAGAATATCGGCTCCGCTCATCAAATTGTTGGTTTCTCCAGCCATCGCTCTACGTCAGCCCTCGTTCAAAATGTTGTGTGCAGTTTCCGGAGAGTGGTTCTGCATCAAAAGTTCAGTATAGGAATCAACTTGGTAAGGTAAAAGAAGAATTTGTGTGTTCGTGAAGTTCAAATGGCAAAAATGAAAGATTTATGAGAAAACACCTGGCGCTTTGGATCAACACACGTTCCGATTGTAAATCGCATCATTCCCGCTCAAGCTGGACTTCAGGGATTTTCAGTCATGGGGAAGAAGTAAAACAGGTCCGATCTTAACACGTACTTCCGCCCAGTTATTAATGTACGTCCTTCGTGCCACATTTCATGTGGGAAAAACAACGCCTCACCCGTCTGAGGTGTAATGGTATACTCTTCGTTACGAACGCCATCCACCATTTCTGAAGAGTAGAACACCGTCTCACCACCGGAAAAACCATCATTGAGATAAAAAAGACACGAAAGCCGACTCCACACCTCTGGGGATTGTTTTACCAAGCCATCTTTGTGGCGTTTGAACCGCTGGCCAGGGTCATAACGATAAAAGCGAAAGTTGTCGTCGATCCCGACTGCAATCCCACCATCCAATTCCGGTGGCACGAAATGTCGACATCGTTCCCAAAGGACTGATGCCAATGTTGGATCTGAAAACTCTGCTCGATCGTTATCCCGAATCCCTGGAATCAGTTTCGGTCCGCTGGCTGTGCGAACAGCTGCTTGTTGAAATCCAATTTCTTCACCACGATCAATCAGATTGCGACATTCATCTGCTGAAAGGATACCGGACACATTAAAGAGATTCTCTGCAAACAAGTTTTTCATGGTGCTCATCTCACATGGATAACAGCGTACCTACGCATCGGTGCGGGCCTGATGAAATTGATATTCCTGTGCAATCTGTTCCAGATACAGAGCAATCGTATCACCATCTGAACAAGGACACTCGATCTCTTTGAAATGATGCAATAATTCCAGCGGTTTGGAATGGATTTTTTGCCAATAAGTTACTTCTCGAACACATTCACGTGTTTTGACGTACTGCAATGTTTGAAAACGCTGGTGCAGTAACAACATAATTTGGTCGCGTTCGATATCTTCTGCTGCCAGCCGCAACAATTCTCTGACAACATATTGGTGATACGTTTCACTTTCACGTTCCAACAGCATCGTCAAGCCCGCTAGACCTTCTAGCTGAAGTTGAAACAACAACTCTGTGATCGCTTCAAACCATAATAGATCCCAGTTGTCTTTTAAATCGGGTGTACCTGCTTTCTTTGCGGAGACAGAAGCTGACCATCGCTCTGGCAATTTTTCGATTTCTTTTCTGGAGAACAACTTTGCAATCCTCTTTGCTGTTTGTTCCGCTTCCTCACGCGGCATGGTGCCCAGTGCCACGGCAACCTGTGCGATTTGATCGTCTAACTTTGCCATATTAAAAACTCATTGATACCGAAATTTGTATCGCATCGTTATTTATTGGATTCAACGTGATATTACCGATCAGTTTCCTGTGATTGTGCTCAATTGTTGAACAAAAACAAGCCAAGTTTCTTAAACCATTCACTGCCAAAAATGCCGATGATGATACCGATGATGCCAAATGCTGTAAACATGACTGGAAATGACCAGATATGGTGAAAACTTCGTATCCTGGCATGTGCGATTTTCGTTGGATGGTAGAGAATTGTTACTTGTTTTCCAGTTGGGAATGGCTGATAGCCAGCTGTTCCATGAGACAGTGTTACGCGGTGTAAATTACCCTCATGGTCTTTATATTCGACAATGGGATAGCTAAAGCAATTTTTGAAACCATCAGCATCCGGAGTTTTGTCAACCTTCAGTTCATGGCCGACCACCACTCCTGCGGCACTGAGGGCGATTTTTAGAAACCTGACGGCATTGATGAACATCACCAGACCAGCCAAAAGAACAATACTACTGCAAACAATGGTCATCTTCAAAGCGAATTCAAACATAGTCTACTCGCAATCTAAACCAAAATCAGTTTGACATTCGGTGTTTCTGGTATTTTTCGATCCAACCGCGGCTAACCGTCGGCTCACAAACCCAACCGACGGTTGGGTTTCAGACGGTTGGGTCTACAACCGTCATTCCCGCGAAGGCGGGAATCCAGTACTAAACACTTGAGTTGGCAACTTAACATCATGTTTTGTGAGCCGCGGTTCGCATGATAGACGTTAAAACACCGATTTTCACATGAAATTGGGTTTAAATTATCTTACCAATTATCTATTTATCCAATTACTATCTTGATTCCAGGATTCTTTCCACAAAGCTATCCCAACCATCGTGGTGCACCAGGCAAGGATGGGTGTGCTGATCTGGACTGCTACGCCCAGGGTGCGTTGCTGAAACAATGTCAGTGGGGTGCTGAGCCAGAAGGTCCACCAGGCGATTGCAAACAGCACACGCCACGTGGGGCGAAGATTTGGCACGTGATACCATAATAGTCCGGCTGGGATAATTGCCAGCGTCCAGGAGTAAATCATCGTGTGGGGGGATGCCCACAATGTTGCGAGCACAATTGTCGCAAACTGGATCGGAAAGTGGTGCGGGAAACGCCGCACCACAAGGAATATCATTGTGGCACCGATCAACAGGCCAACCACGTTGCAAGTGCTTTCCAGATAAGGACTTTTGCCCAACAGCAGTGCCACGAAGCCACGAATACTGTGGACGTTATAATATTCGAATTTGTTATACTGGGCAATCTGGGGAAAATGACGCAGCCAACTCTCTGTTTCGATTCGCAACCAGAAGTAGCTGATGCAACATAACAGAATTGTTATAAAGGCGATGCCGATGCCCACACGGAAGTTCTTCCGCCAGGTGAATAATAGCCAGAAGAAGACCCCAGCCAGCAGTTGGGGTTTATACAACAGCAATCCGAATGCTACCCCAGCCCACGTGGGGAGACTACGACGGTAGCATTGATAACCAAGTGCAAATATAACCAGGCTAAGAAAAGTATTCTGGCCAAATGTCACGGTTGCCAGCACCGGTGCGAAACTCAGCACCCACGGAACACTGGAAGTGGGCATTTCTAACAGCCTGAGAGCAAGCAGCAGGCAGGTAAAACCGATGCCGGTCCAGATCAGCAAAGAGGCCAGATAAGGCAGTCCGCACGTGGTGCGATAGCAAACGGCATAGAATGGGGGATTACGTATTGGATCCAGAAACTGAGGCACTTGAAGCAGTTGCTGCTGTTTTTGGCGAAACTCGGTCAGGTCCGGAAAATCGTACAGTGTGGCGCCATGATTGGTGGCAAGCAGGTGGCCTGCGGTGTAGAATGCTGCGTGGTCGGTGCCGATGACTTGACCATTCGCATCGCGATTGCCATGACCTGCAAAGCAGGTGATCAACCAGACAATCCAGAAAATGGCCGCGATGGCTAAGCCCCACCGCAGGCGGGGCTGGAGGTAACGATCCCAACGCCTGATCATTGCAGCACATCGACCAGCAGGTCACGCGGGACTTGGTCGACCAGAGTCATGTCACCCAATGTTTTCGGCAACATGAAGCGAAACTGACCAGAAAGGTTCTTTTTGTCGCGATACATCACTTCCAGCAACGCTTCCACATCCCAGTGTGAGTGCCTTCTGGTTGGAAGATGAAATTTCTCTAATAATTCCAGTTGCCTGTGTGTCATTGATTGAGGCAAATCCAGCACCCGTTCTGCCAGGCGGGATTCATAAATCATCCCCGCTGCAACGGCTTCTCCGTGCAGCCAACCCTGATAGCCCCCAGCGATTCAAACGCGTGGGCGAATGTGTGGCCATAATTCAGTACCATCCGCAAACCTGTTTCCTCACGTTCATCCTGCTCCACCACGTCTGCCTTGCAGCGACAGGAAACCGCAATCAGGTGTTCGACGGCAGCAGGATCGCGAGCCAGAATCGCATCGATATTCTGTTCCAGCCAGACAAAGAAGGTGGCATCCAGAATGACGCCATATTTCACCACTTCGGCAAGCCCGCTGCAATATTCCCGCTCGGGCAAGTGATCCAGAAACTGGGTGTTAATCCAGACTCCTTTGGGCTGATAGAAGGCACCGACCAGATTTTTTCCTTCCGGCAGGTTAATACCCACTTTGCCGCCGACAGAACTATCCACCATCGATAAGAGCGACGTGGGAACCATTAACAAGGGTAAGCCACGGTTAAACGTGGCAGCAAGAAAGCCTCCCAGGTCGCCAACGACGCCCCCACCAACGGCAATCAGTGGGGTTGCACGGTCCACTCGCAGGCGGGCCAGTTGGGAATAAAGGTCACCAGCAACTGCCAGTGATTTACTGCTTTCACCCGCAGGCACGGTCAGCAGGTGGCTTTCAGGCAGGAAAGGCAGTAATTGTTCTGCCAGTGCTGCGGTGTTGGAATCTGCCAGCACCACGCAACGTGGACGTTTGGGATAGAGGTGGGCATAAAAATTGGCAAAAGTGGCCAGTTCGTGGACAATCGAGATGTTGTACGAACGAGATTCCAGCGAAACGGCAATCGTCTGCATGGTGCAGCACCGACCTGTGATGGGGAAAGAAAAAAGTCGACCACGAGGGCCGACTTCACCAAAACAACGTCAAAAGATTAAGAAAAACTAATCTAACAGGAGGTTCGATTCCCACCCCACCCGTTCCGCGTTGGCACGCAGTTTTTCGAGTGCACGGTTCTGGATCTGACGCACGCGTTCTTTGGAAATCCGCAGTTCGTGGCCGATCTGACGCAGACTCTTGGAGCCCTGGCCGTTCAGCCCGAATCGCATGTCCAGCACCTTGCGTTCGCGAGGACGCAGGTTTTCCATCAAAAAGCTCAGCGCTTCCTGACGTTCGTTGGTCATCTGCGTGGTCATGCTGGTGGTGTCGGGCATCGCTTCAGTTAATTTGAAGTCGCTGTCGTCATCCAGCACGGCATTCAAGGAAACCGGTGTGCGGGTTGCCGTCTGCAGGTGGGTTAAGTGTTCCAGAGAACTACCCGTACGGGAAGCCAGTTCCTGTGGTGTGGGCAGATGCTTGCCACCGTGGGCCAAAGCTTCGCTTTCCTGTTGCAGTAAACCCAGTTCCTGCAAGTGGTGGGGAGACAAGCTCACCAGGTGACTCTGGCGTGCCACTGCAATCTGCAGGGTCTGCCGAATCCACCACGTTGCATAGGTAGCTAACCGTGTGCCATGGCTGACATCGAAACGATCAATTGCCTGCATCAGCCCACAGACTGCTTCCTGAAGCAAGTCGGCGTAGCTCAGTGCGTGGTGGCGGAATCGCTTGGCAACGTGTGCTGCCAGACGAATGTTCGCAGATGCCAGGCGGTGTTTGTAATGCACATAGCGGTCGTGCAGTTTACGCACACCGGGTGCAGACAAATAAGGGCCTTCTTCGCAATATTCCCGAATGAACTGAGCCATTGGCCAGGGTTCATATGGTGGGCGATTCGGTTTCAGTGCCTGAAACTGACGCACCAGGGTTCGCACCAGTTCCTGCTTGCAATCCCAGAACTTAGACAGTAAATCCCGCTCTTCTTCGGGAGTCAACAGATCAGAAGAAAACGTTGTTAGCGATGCATGGTCGCCCGAAGCATCGTTGGTAAGAGAGGATGGCCGCTCCTTCTTTGTTGATTTCATATTCATCCCCGTAATGGACACGCTTGGTAAATCTTCCGTTGCATCAGGGAATTACAACCGTGTGCCAGATGCACCTTCAGTTTGTAAATCAGGTTTACTGGCGGGACGAATCCGTGTCTCACCCTGTTTCCTGGCATTATTTAAAGGTTGTTACAGAATGATTTGCTGACAACGGTTGACTTGGATAAACCCTTCGATAAGGTAGGTTGCAATAGTTTCGTTGCAACTGCTTTAATAATCCGTCTGCCCGACTGCAAAAATTCCCGTAACGATTCCTTTCACTTCCTTGCATGATCGACTGGCTCCGCACCTTGCAAAGCCAACTGCGTCGATTGCTCCCTCGTTCGCTCTATCGAAAAATAGATTGTAACTGATGTTAGCCCCTGTCACAAGTAGATAGTTGTGGAAAAATCAGAAAAGATCCCCTGTTTTCTGTCTCTTTACATCAGAAATCAATTCTGCGTGGGTGGCGTTCCGATTCTTGCGAACGCATCCACCCTAATTTCCCATATCTAGTGAAGTCGGCTTCTCAGCATCCTTATTTTTTCGACATTCCAATGCATCTACTTCACTATACCTGTTGCACCTCGAAACTTTTCAATCAGTCTGGGATGTTAAAACCGATTTTCGATAAAATTGCAATATTTCTAATTGGCAATATAAGAATATTGATGAATCTTCATTAAATTCTAACGTTTTTCAGGCAATTTTCACCGACTTGTCCGATTTCGTAAACTAGGATTAATGGAGTGAGTGTAGGGATGCACTTATTTTTATACCCCCTCCAGACGAGTAGACAGGTGACGCGCTATCGGCCCTCTATTCTATTTGTAGACGACGAACCAGCACTCCGGCAGTTGGCCTTGGCCCTGCTGAAGTCCGACTACGTTGTCCACGTTGCTGCCACAGGCGAGGAAGCCCAGATGGTGGTGGCACGCCACAGCATTGATATTGTCATGACCGACCAGCAACTGCCCGTGATTCAGGGAATCCCTCTGCTGGAGTGGGTGCGAGAGCACTCCCCACGCAGCGTGCGGGTGCTGATGACAGGCCAATACAGCCTTGATGAGGCTGTGGATGCGATCAATAACGGCGTGTGCCAACGCTTTCTGTTCAAACCATGGAAACCAGAGCAACTGGTCAATCTGGTGCGAAACGCCGCACGGACGTTTTTGCTGGAACAAAGCCATGAGAATTTACTCACAGAATTACGTCGGCTGAATCTTGATCTGGAAGAACGGGTGGCAGAACGTACCCGCGAACTGGCCCACACGTTGAATCAATTGGAACAACGCAACAATATGTTGCGAACGATGGCACTGACCGATGCCTTGACGGGATTACCCAACCGCAGAGCGATTGATCGCTTGGCGAAAACGGAATTGCTGCGGCGTGCCCGCACCCCGAAGCCATTCTCATTAATGCTGGTGGATGCAGACCACTTTAAGGATATTAACACCATTTACCTGCACGATGGTGGCGACCACGTGCTGCACTGGCTATCTTCCACATTGGCTTCCGCCGTCCGTGCGATCGATACCGTCGGCAGGGTAGGTGGGGAAGAATTTATGATTGTTGCCCCCGAAACCGACTTTCAGGGTGCCTACGTACTGGCAGAACGAATCCGCGAGACCGTGGAACAATCATCAACGATGTACAAGTCGCACGAAATCCAGATCACTGTCAGTATTGGGGTGGCAGTTGCACCGGAAGATGTTCTCCCGCCTTACGAGCAGATCCGCCACCAGGCAGGTCAGGCTCTCAGCATGGCTAAGAATAACGGACGAAACCGCGTGGAACTGGTTGAAATCCCCATTTTTGCCGGCCCATCCGCCAAGTAACCCAGAGTTAGGCATATCTAGTTGTAGTTCGAGTTAACTGCCCTGGATTCCCGCCTGCGCGGGAATGACGATTCTGGTGGGTTTCGTCTTATTGGATGCACGTCGGGTTTGGATGTAATTCGGCTTTCTGCCCTGGATTCCCGCCACGGAGACTCAGGCACTTTTCTTCGCAAGATTCAGAATGGCACCGGGATCTGCTGTTGGAGTTTCCGCACGCTTTGTGGGGCTACCAGGCTGCTTTTTTGCCAGATTCTCCACCATTTCCACCGTAACCACGAACTTATCTTTGGATTCCCGTTCTGGCAAGTCATACATAACGTCCAGCATCAGGTCTTCGATAATGCTGCGTAAGCCACGGGCACCTGTCTGGCGTGCTTTCGCCAGGCGGGCAATTTCCCGCAGAGCAGCTTCTTCGAATTCCAGCTCGGTATCTTCCAGTTCAAACAACTTCTGATACTGTCGCACCAGTGCGTTGCGTGGCTGGGTAAGAATATTCATTAAAGCATTCTCATCCAGCGGTTCCAACGTGGATATCACCGGCAAACGACCCACGAATTCGGGGATCATGCCAATTTCGGTCAGATCATCGCTGGTGACCTGGCTGAGCAGTTCAATATGGTCTGCTTCGCTGCGGTGGTCGGCATTAAAACCGATCGAACGTTTCCCCACGCGACGCGAAATAACGTCCTCCAGGCCCACAAACGTCCCACCACAGATGAACAGGATATTGGTGGTATCGATCTGAATGTATTGCTGTTCCGGGTGCTTCCGCCCACCCTGAGGTGGAACATTGGCAATGGTGCCTTCCAGCATCTTCAACAGCGACTGTTGCACCCCTTCGCCGGAAACATCCCGCGTAATGCTGACGTTGTTGGAAGTTTTGGAAACCTTGTCGATTTCATCGATGTAAATGATCCCACGCTGGGCCGATTCGATATCGAAGTCGGCGGCATGGAGCAGTTTCAGGAGCAGGTTTTCGACATCCTCCCCCACATAACCCGCTTCGGTCAGTGTGGTGGCATCGCCAATTGCAAATGGCACGTCAAGAATCTTGGCCAGTGTGCGAGCCAGCAGCGTTTTTCCACTGCCAGTGGGACCGATCATCAGAATGTTGCTTTTGTCCACTTCGACATCGGAACCGGCCATACTTGCAAGGCTCAGTCGCTTGTAGTGGTTGTGCACTGCCACCGACAGCACCTTTTTGGCGTGCTGCTGACCCACGATATATTCATCAAGTTTTTCTTTGATGGAACGTGGGGAAACGATTGGCTGGCTGCTTTGCTTAGGCGACTTGCGACGTTTTTTTTCCTGATCAATGATTGATGAGCACAGTTCAATGCACTCGCCGCAGATGTACACATCGCCCGGACCTTCAACCAGTGGGCCCACATCCCGATGACTTTTGCGACAAAATGAACATGCTGCTGCGCTTCTTCCGCGTCCCGCAGAGGAAGAAACTTTTTTGTTATTCGTATCTCCGCCGTTCGTTCCAGACATAAACAATCCCTGATCTGTGAACCGCTCCCGGTTCATTCGCTGAAGTGATTCTACGTATCGATGGAAGTTCTGCCGATCATCAGCCCGACTTTCCAGCTATATCAGAAACACTTACAACCTGTTGCAAACTCGTTTGAGGTCTATCAACTTGACAGCCCCGGGGGTACATCATCCGGATTATCCTGCGAAGACTTGTTGTCACTGGTGGCTGAAGGTAACGCATCTGCTGTTGCCGTTGCTTTTTTGCCCAGCTTCTGGATGATGCGATCATACTCCTGACGAGTAATCTCACCTTCTTCCAGCATTTCCCGATAGGTGGTCAGCAGCGAAGTGGGCTCTTCTTCTGCCTGCAATTCCCGTTTCCGCCAGCGATCCACTCGCTGGATGACCAAGGCACCTAACAGCAACACCACAACGGTCACGCCCGACCACAGTACCAGACGTTCTTCCTTGGTTAAGGCGAAAATCGGTACATACAGTAAAAACAGCATTCTCAGGCTACCCATGCCCGAACATACAAAATGCGTTTCAGCCAACTTCCGTATTCGCTATGCATTCCGTATCTTCGTACAAAACGAATTATAGCGCACCAACAGTCCGACTGCATCAAGAAGTTTTGATTACATGCAATCCTTGGAACAATTGTAGATCGCACATACCAAAGACTCCCCGCTCTTTCGCCAGACCAACAAGGCTACCTAATCGATCCAGCCAGCGTATGCAGATAAACTTCCCTGAGCGGAATCTGGTGCATTTGTGCAATTCTTACACAATCTTCGTACTCTGGCGAGAGAATTTTTACACCATTTTGCCAACCCACCTTTGCTTTTATGGGGCCATAGGGCGTTTCGACAGTGCAGATTTCCCGCTGCAGGGTGGTACGCAGGCACTCGTACCGACGAATTCCGAACGTTCCAGTTTCTTCAAAAATTATTTTTTCCAGTGCCAGCCGCACCCCTTCCGGTGCAATCACCCCCAACAGCGTGCCTGGTCGACCTTTCTTCATCTGCAGTGGCTGGGTGTAAACGTCCAGTGCACCAGATTCCAACAATCTTATTATTGTATAACCAATCCATTCTGCGGGCACATCGTCCAGATTGGTTTCCATTACCCAGACACGATCGGTAGAACTGGATGCGGTTTCACCCAAAAATAGCCTCAAAATGTTCGGTTGTTCCCAAAAATCGCGTGATCCTGCCCCACAGCCGATCTGCTGAATGGTCATCGGTGGCTGATCGGTGAATTCGTGCACACATCTTTTCAGAATTGCCGCACCGGTGGGGGTAACTAATTCACCTTTGACCACCGCAGCCGCTAAAGGCACCCCTTTCAGCAGGTGGGAGACCGCAGGTGCCGGTACAGGCATAATTCCGTGATCGCACTTCACCGTTCCAGAACCTGGCGGGACCGAGCGACAGGTAATCCGGCCCACCTGCAATGTATCAATCGCCAGTGCGGCACAGGCAATGTCTGCGATACTGTCCAGTGCCCCCACTTCATGAAAATGAACTTTTTCTAATGGTATGCCGTGGGAAAGTGCTTCCGCTTCACCGAGCACATGGAAAATGCCCAGCGCCAACTCCAGTTGGCTGGGCGTCAGGCTGCTGGCACGCAGAATCTGAGTGATTTCCGGTAAAAAACGGTGCCTCGTTTGATCTTCCGCCTTGATGGTGGCTTTGGTCGCCTGAATGCCGTTCCGTTTGACCTTTTCCACCTCTAATTGGATGGGCAGCCCAAACGATTGCAGTAACTGGTGAAACAACTGGGGATCCAGCCCGAGATCGAGCATTGCCCCCAGGTTCATATCACCACTAATGCCACTGAAACAATCAAAATGAAGTGCACGCACCGAATTACCTGGGAAATATTACGGATTTTTAAAAAGTAACACTGAAGAGCTATTATACGCCACCGTGGGGATCTGGCAGCACAATCAAATAGAATGACATTGGGAGATACCAGCAGATTCATTGCTCATGAGAAGATGAGAATTAGTTCAGAAACAGGATCCGGCCAGCGGAGTAAAAAGTGGAACTTGGGCGTTACTGGATTCGAACCAGTGACTTCCACCGTGTGAGGATGGCACTCTAGCCGCTGAGTTAAACGCCCTGAATAAGAGAACTTAATCTACTTGGAAAATGACAAGCCGTCTAGGTTGATCAAGTGAATTCTTGCGAAAGATAGGCCGGATTAGTTGGCACCATCATCGAAGCGTGGGGCCTGAGAGGTCACGCGTTGTGGTGGGCGAACTGTTTCAGGCTGTTGATTGACTGTGTTGGTATTGTTGTTGCCCATGGCACTTTCCATCTGATCTTCAATCCCACTCATGCCGCGTTTGAAATCGGTGACCGATTTCCCAAGCGAGCGGGCAATTCCAGGCAGATTACGACCGAACAACAGCACACCCAGTACCAGAATCACCAGGATTTCCGTGGTACCCAGACCAAACATCGCAAACATCGGTTTCATTGAGAACATGCTTTTTCCCTCCTCAGGGAGTGTTAATGCGGAGGTGCCAACCAAATACAAGTTTGAGGAGGTTGAAGGTAACCTCGGTGGTAAGCTTTCACCACCCACAGTGTTAATATACCCGATTGGGGATAAATTTGGCAAGAATTTTTCCCCACGCGGGTAAATTTCTACAAAATTGATAATCAGTATGATTCAGAAGCTGCCTGACTAACCAAATTCATGTATTTTCTGAAAAGTTACCAGTGAAATTTTTGCTCCCGTCTGACCGAATCAAGTTGGTTCCGTTACTCATCTTTGACAGAACCTAAATTGTCTTCTACCCTTAAGGGACTATTTTTTGTTCCCACGTGGACTCGTTATGCAAACCCATGCCCTGGTGAACGATCGCAAGCCATTATTCGAACCAATCGCTTCAACGATGGCGTTCGTACCGGCTTGTTCTCTCATTGTTCTCTCATTTTTGCATCCCCACGCCATTGTGGTGCTTGCGGGTATCGCGGGCGTTCTCATGGGCATCGCTGGTGCCATCTTCGTTGCCTCTCGCTACCGTCGAATCTCGTCGTGGATCTATCTGGGCGTATTCGCAATTGCCTACTTCACCTGCTGGTACTTTCAGCCCAGCGGTGCGGCAAAATGGGTGCACCTGGTGCAGGCAATCCTGCTGATCATTCCCTTCATCCTGATCCTCGATCGGGAGTTTACCAGTCGAAACGGTGCCGCACGCAAGGCCAAGTTCCTTTTATGGGAACTTTCTCAGAAAACCGATTGGCCCAAACAATTGACTGATATTGTGCATCTTCCCGAAGCAACCCTGTTGCGACAATACCTCCGGCGTGACCCACTGCCTGGTATTAATGCATTGATTCATGTGGATTTGCCTTTGCAGGTGCTGATTCTATTGGCATTGGAAGACCACCCATCAATTGAAAAAGCGGGTGTCGATCGACTGATTCTGCATGTGAATTCCAGCACCAGCCCGGAAGTGAAAGCGGCGGGGATGAATGCTCTTGCCCGTGTGCACAAAACACGACATCTTCAGGCGATCCTGCCATTTTTGCGGGATCAATCGAAATTGGTGCGGCGGGCCGCCTTACAGGCACTGATGTTGCAAGCGGATCAGCGTTGGACGGTGATCCGGGGTGGCATCCGCGACCATTTTGGCTTCCCACGGGCGGAACGGGATGGCCACCTGCCCTATTCCGAAAAACTACCCCCGGAAGCCACCGAAGACCTGATTCTCTGGATGCGTGAAGGTGGGATCATTGAAAAGCGGGCCACCAAATCGTTCATTCGCCACTGCGATAAGATTCTGCAGGAAGACACGTCCATGGCCATCGAACGGGTGGTAGGGTATCTGCTGAATCCTAAAATTCCCACGCCGATTCGTGTGGAACTGGCCCACAAGCTGAAGAAACTGGACTGGTTCCCGATTGAACTTGCATCGAAATTCATTGGCAAAGACCAGCCCACCATGCTGCGATTGATTGCCGCAGAAACGCTGCTGGCCCACAAAGAAGACCCACGGGCAATTGCCATTCTGGAAGAAGCGGCAGTTCAGCCCAACCGCGAAATCCAGATGGCTGCTGCGGTGATGGTGCAGAAATACTGCTGTATCGATCTTGGCCTGCCAGTAACGGGTGTGGTGCCCGACCCGAACACCCACGAAGCAACGAAAATCTTCCGAGAACTGCATCGGTGGTCAACCGAACTTGCCGCCTCCCGCAAGAAGAAACAGTCTGAAGTGGTGCCCATCGCCAAACCACTGAACACCCACCAGGAACTCCCTTCCCACACCGCGTTTGCAGAAAGTGTGGATTAGAGCAATTTTTGAACGTCTTTCCAGAAATTAATCTAGGCTGAGTTGACGGGGTCCATTCTTTTGCATTGAAACAGGCATCTTTGGTTCTTCATCGCCGAGATTTCGGTGCCCAATTATTGCTGTAGGCACTTCGTGCCTGAAGCAATACCTCCAGTGTTCGCACGTTTAAGTTTTCTTGCATCACAAATCATCCTGGTTCGTAATAGGAGGAGTTCTTTAATTCTTTGCTCTCGATTCTCTAAATCTGTTGCGAAAGCTGTACCATGGGCCAGATCACTACATCCACGCCAGTTGAAAAATGCAGCAATGGTGGGCCGTTCAGCGAGAAACCGTGTGGTGCGACCAGTTTCGTTGCTTCCAATTCACCGGTTGCCTGCTGGAGAGGCCACGGCACGTGGTGGACATCCGCACGTAATAATTTCCCACTGGGTGTTTTCGTGTAGAGACAGTAACGTTCTGTCAGAAAAGCTTCCAGCGAACCCGGGGCGGCCTCGAACACAGCCGACGTGGGTGCGTATTCTGCCCGGAACGATATTGCAGGATTGTCCGGACGTTGGGAACTGAACTGATACCGAGTTGGTTGCCTCTCGAAGGCTATCTTGGCAAAGAAGTAAGGCAGGTGAAAAAAGCGTTTCGCTGCCCACACAGCCACACGATTTGCCGCATCCAGACTGAGAAACCAGACACCCGGCTTGCCGTCCCGCTCGACATAAAGCCGCAGGTTCAGTTCTGGAAAGGCGGACAGCCAGGGAAGATTCGGCAGAAATCGTCGCATTACCCCGGACATGCGAAACGGCACCACGCCGACCCACGAGCTGCCATCGAATTCCTGAACTTTCAGTTCCGGTGGAACCAGTGGCTGCAGAGTGGCTGCAGGCACCCGCCAGTGGGCAAAAAGAAGATCCTTCCAGCTCTGCCGCCAGGTCCAACGGCCTTCTGGAACTGGCCAGCTTCGATGGTCGGTGCGTGAAAATGCAATATGCATCGTTCGTTTCAAACCGGGTAACAGCTAATGAAATCTTTGTTAATCTACTGAGAAGCAAATTTGAGACCGATCACCCCGCCGACGATCAACAACAGGCAAACAATTCGCCAGACTGTCAGTGGTTCCGCAAACAGGATGATTCCCAAAATGGCAGTACCAACAGCACCCACACCAGTCCAGATGGCGTAACCAGTTCCTACCGGAATGGTTCGCACCGCCCGAGCAAGCAGTCCCAGACTAATGATCATTGCTGCAATTGTCAGCACGCTGGGCCAGAATCTGGTAAAACCCTGGCTATATTTTAAGCCGATTGCCCAGCCAATTTCAAAAAGTGCTGCTGTAAAAAGATATCCCCAAGCCATAACGCACCTCTCGCGTTAGTGGAAGGGTCGTCCCTACCGAAGATTAGAACTGTCGAGTCGTCCCGACATGGGCAGGCAACCCCACGTTAACAGTGGGGGCGTTTACAATTGACGAACCTTAAGCAGTCAGACCGGCGGGCAGGTTTTTCTTTGCCAGCTCCACCAGTTGATCGAATGCTTCGGGGTGGTGAATAGCCACTTCCGACAGCGATTTGCGGTCCAACTGACAGTGGGCATTGATCAGGCCGGCAATGAAGGCGCTGTAACGAATGCCCCGCATGCGACAGGCGGCGTTGATCCGCACAATCCACAATCGGCGGAATGTCCGTTTGCGGACGCGGCGGTCGCGAAATGCGTACTTCCGGCCACGAATCAGGGTGACCAGTGCCTGTTTGTACAAATTATGCCGACTGAGACGAAAGCCTTTGGTCAGCTTTCTGGTACGTGCTCTTTTTCTTAAAACCGTTTTTCCACTGCGTGCTCGCATGGCAGATATCTCCCAAAAAGTAAATAATTAAATAATCGTCAGAAGGTTAAAATTACAGCCCACCCATCATGGTGATGTACTTTTTCGCCGTGGGGCCCGAGGTAATCCCGGGTCGGCGTGCCTGACGCTTACTCTTTGAAGTCCGACCGGCCAATAAGTGCCGACGCTTCGTGTGGGAGTATTTCAGCTTGCCCGTCGCGGTGATTTTGAACCGCTTTTTCATGCTGCGGTTCGTTTTGTTGTGCTTTGCCATCCCAATGCCCTTCCTGAAGTACAGTGCAACATTTCCAGATCATCGCCCCACAAGTGGGTACAGACCCGAAAACTGCCAGCCATTCGCGCCAAATTGATGGTTGAGGGCTAACTCATACGACCATCGAACCGGATCCGCGAGAAAACACTTTCTGCACGAAAGTATTCCGGTAGAAATTACCAGAACATATGATTCTACTGCCCGCACCGATGGTGGCCAGTTCGGAGCAGAAAAAATCTCCCACATGGTAAAAATGACCCCGCAGTGGGGGCTTTTTGGCAGGTTGGGAGGATCCACTGATATCAATTTTGCAAAAATTCACAAAAAAGTTTGATTCAACGTAAGTTGCGTCCAAATAAGCACTTGCGGCTGACAATTTTGCGAAAAAGCATCCTGGCGAGAAAAAAATTGCTCAAAAGAAACAGCTCGAGGATATATTATATATGCGTGGAAATAATTCCATGCTATTAACTGGATCTTTGACAACTCGAAAAACGACACAAGTAATGCCCTGTGGTATGAAGTGCCACCAATTCATTTGGACCGACTGGAACTTTCACCACGGGAAGGTTTTTCCTGAAAACCGAAGTTTGGCATCCCGAACTGAAAGCGGGAAAAACCATGGCGGTAAACTCGAAGAACAACATGTTAACTGATGCCTACCTGAAAACCGTAATTCCCGCGTAGGCGGGAATTAAGTGAGAAAGAATTGAATTGGTTATCCAAGACTTGTCTTGTGAGCCGACGGCATTAGCCGCGGTTGTCTTGAGAAGGTTGTACCCACAACCGTCATTCCCGCGAAGGCGGGAATCCAGAACGAAGACTGGAATTGGCATTCCAACCGTTTGCCTTACCAGGGAGCGAGGACGTCCCGTCCGCATCATTTCATTCTAATTCCCCCACTGCTTGTAAGCAAGAAGGATCTCTCTGACGACCTGATCGCCTGGATCAACGACCGACTCGATTCGGGCCTGCCGCTATTCTCTGGCAGCCTGCCTATCTACATCGAGGATTTCGTCGGCAGCAACCTGGTATTGTCTCGCGATGAGTTCAACGTTACCGGGCCAGTGGAAGCCAGGGCAGTTGAGGAAGTCTTCGTCAAGCTGGCACCGATTCTCAACGAGCACGTGCGTGGTCAGATCATCCGCACGACGGGCGAGCATCCTTTCTATGTCGAGAACAAAGGCTGGGTAAATGCTCAAGAGGTGAACAGTGGCGATCGATTGCTTTCGCACGACGGACAATGGCTCGAAGTTAGTGAAATTGAAGTGACAGATGAATGGGAAACCGTTTATAATCTGAGAATCGCAGAGTATCATACCTACTTTGTGGGCTGTGATGAGTGGGGCTGGAGCGCCTGGGCCCACAATAGTTGCGATCCAAGAGCAGATAAATCAACTAAGTCACAAGGTGAACATTATCGTGCGCGTGCGCAGTATTGGTGGAGTGAATTGCCTAAAGTTAAAAGATATGGAGCGACAGTAGCAGTATCTGAAGTAGATGGCATCGAAGTTGTTTCATTATACGCTAATATTGGAAAAGGGCAATTTCAGTTTTCACAGAAAGAAGTAAATGATTTTATAAACAAAGTGGCGTTCGCAGGAGGGAAAGCCACACACACTTATGGAAAAATACATGCTGAAGAAGCATTGCACATGAAGTATCCTCAAATACAAGCAATCGGGATCTCACATCCTGATGGACCATGCCAAAATTGTATGAATTATTTTCTAATTCGTGGTTATTTTAACCTATATTGGCCAGACTAAATTTAGTAGTTAATTATGAGCGATCTAGCAGCTTTACTCCAATCAGATAACCAACGCGATGTTCAACGCGCATACAATGAAATTCGAAAGCTTTCAAAATCACATGGTATTAGATCGCTGTATTCGCTGCTATCGAATTCCATGGCTGTTGTCCGCTGCAACGCTATAGAGGGAATTTGTGATATTTTCCCTCACGAAGCTGCTGCCGTATTACTATATAGCTTAAATGATTCCGACGCAGCCGTAAGAATTACTGCTATAGACTGGATATATCGATTATCGTATACTCCAGCTAGTAATTTGCTTGGATTACTTGCAATCAATGATTTAGAAGAGCTTGTACGCTCATGGGCATTGCTTGCGTTAGGGCGAGTTGGTGACATTGAGTGTATAAGCATTTTAGAGTTTGCTGCAAAAAATGATAAAGGAGTAGACCACGAAGGTCGCATGAATTCTGACCTTGCTATGAGATCAAAGCATCAAATTGAGGCTCGATCTGGAATTGAGTAGCAATTGAAAATGATACAAATTAACAGGCTTACTGCATTCGAGAATAACTATAGATTGTCCATTAAACCAAAATCAGATTGAAAATCGGTGTTTACAGATTTGGTGAGTTATGTTAAGCTGGTCAGAATGTTCAACCTAGGCAAGTCGACCAACCTTTGGAGATCAAGGATGATCCGACCGAACACTACTAAATGGAGATCAAACCACCGATGATTTGCGTCGCCTGGCTCTGAATCCGAGCATCCTCGTACTCGGGAGCGGTTTATGGCTTTGTACCAAATTGCTCTTGGTCACACTAACGCAACTGCTTATGCCGCAGAAATTGGACGTTGCGACGATGTGTTGTTGAACTGGGTTCATAAATATAACAACCATGGACCTGACGCCTTGATTTATCGGCGTACTGGCGGCCGTGTCCCCCTTTTGTCCAGTCGCAGATAGAGCAGATCGTTGATGCCGTTCTGAAAAGCGATCCGGTAGATCACCAATTGCCAGGCCACGGATGGACGATCAGGAAGTTGTGCAACTGGATCGGTTGTCAATTCCAGCGGTATGTATCTCGGAATACCGTGCGGCGGATCCTGCAATTAGCGGGATTGAGCTGGAAGAAATGCAAGAAACTGTTCGGCAAAGGGGACCCTGAAAAGCGGGCCGAATACCTGAAACAGTTCGCGGATATGTACCAGCAAATGTGTCGCGGCGATATCGTGATCATTTATATTGATGAATCCCATTTTCATCGTGATATGGACTTGGGCTATACTTGGTGGCGCAAGGGAGAATCGGCTTGGCGAGTGAGTGATTGCCCTCCGCTGTCCGATCGCATCAACTGGTATGGTGCTTACAATTTCAGTGCTGGTGCATGTTTGATCTGGAACGAAGGCAAATGCAACAAGGAAAACACGGCTGAATTTTTGCACCGAGTGAACGATTGGGTAGAAAGACAAGGTCGACGTGTTGTGGTAATTTGGGATGGAGCACCTTGGCACAAGGCGAAGTTCGTTCGAACCAAAGCCAGCGAGTTGGACATCGAAATAGTAGTTTTGCCCAGTTATAGTCCCGATTTCAATCCCATTGAAGGGTTATGGAAATGGATGCGTGAAGAGGTCACGCAACATTGTTGTTTTGCAACCTTGCGTGACTTGTTCGACGCTTGCAAAGGATTCATCGATACATTGAATGAAACTCCGGATGAAATAATTAAAAGACTGTGGCCAAGATTTGAAGTCGATCCTCAAGCGGAAAAACTCCGATTTTCAATCTGATTTTGGTTTAGTTGGAATTCTTGCAATCAAATTAAAAAATGTTCTTTGGCAATTTGCACCACCGCCCTACTGATTCGCAGGTAAGTTAAGCCATTAGTGAACAGGTGTCGAATGAATAATAATTGCTTATTTATAGCGATTTTTCTGAAGTTATTGCAGTTCCGCAAGATTGAGTTGAATGGTTTTACTTACTTGCGAATCAGTAGGCGACTCGCTGAACGCCGCGTGTGCGAACACCTGCTTCGCGGGCGATACGCCTTTGCGGACGCCTACTGGCAGCATGAGAGCGGATGTGATTGCTCTTGGCGATCTGCAGCTTTCGCAAGACGAACACGATCCGAAAGGTAGCATTTAAGCAAAAGCGAGTGAAGAAGTCTTCGTCAGACTGGCGCCGATTGTCAACGTGCACATGCGTGGTCAGATCATCCGCACCACGGCGGAGCATCCGTTTTATGTGAAAGATCAGGGGTGGGTGCCCGCGAAGTTACTGCAGCCCGGCGACCTGCTCCAGTCGGAGGATCAGTATCTGCCTCTCGAAGGCGTGGCCGACAGTGGCGAAGTCGAAACGGTTTACAACTTCTGCATCAGCGACTACCACACCTACTTCGTCGGCGACCCCACCTGGGGCTTCAGCGACTGGGCGCATAATGCAAAATATATAGATGGCAATTGGCATAATAGACCTGACGGTACTAGAATTAGATATGAAAATGGTAAGTTTATTAAGGAAGTGAATCCGAATGCAAGTTGGGCAATGCGAATATATGGGCAATTATCGCTTAACCGTTCTGCATCTGCATTGAATCCTCTTGGGCCGATGGATGCAATACTCCTACAACGGAAAACAACTTATTACACAAGATGTTGGAAAATTCCAAGGAACTAATAGTGAAGTGTGGAGTATCTGGGCAAAAAGTACCATTCGCATGAGAACTCCATTTAATGATATTCAGCGACGCAATATTGGTAGCAATGGCAAAATCTTCGATCCAGCACTTCCACCTGGCGGCCAAACAATAAAATTTTCATTCTACGGAACGTTAATTGTTGGTAGTTCGCTGCTTGCTTACGAATTATGGAAGTATTCAAAGTAATAAATTAGGTGGCATAGTGCTATACATATTAGTACTGTTTTTTACTGGTATTGCTGTATACATATTTGGAGATAGAATTCTCTTAATATTTTTTCGTTCAAACACTCACAGTTTCTATCGCTTTTGGATAATTCATATAACTAGTTTGCTTATGACTTCACTAGCCTTGCTGCTGTACTGGATCAATAGATGATTCAAGTTTACGTTCCTGCAGTGCTTCTGCATCAGGGAGATTTTCTTGTCATGCACGATAGGTGATTAGTTGCCTGCGAAATCCTGGGGTTACAGTCAGAACTACCCTTCTACAACCTGGAGATCGAAGAGACGCACCCGAAAAAATCAAATTCCCCACCCGAAAGAACACGTTCAAGGCAAATCTACCCAGAGGGGTGATATCAATTTTGTAAAAATTCACAAAACAGTTTGATTCGATGCAAATTATTACTGAATAAGCAGTTGCGACAGCCATTTTTCGCCAAAAATCGTCCCGGCGAGAAAAAAATTGCTCAAAAGAAGCAGCTCGAGGATATATTATATATTAGTGGAAATAATTTCATGCTATTAACTGGATCTTTGACAACTTGTTTATCTTTGGACTGTAGGGCTACAAAATGTAAGAAGAAGCTGAAGAGGAAGAAGCAGATTCCATCCATTGAACCTGCAATTTCTACAAGCCCACTATTAACAACTTGAAGAGGTGAGAAACAATTTTCATCACAGAAGACTTGTTTCAGCACAACAATATGGCAATCACCTATTCAGGTTACGGATCAAAATTGTTAAGTACTGTTGTGCTTAATTTTAGTCGTCTGCCCGGCCAGTCCAATATGCTTGGTGCGAAGCGGAGGTAGTATCGGTGGTACGATACATGATTAGTGAAGCGTACACCGGTCGATATCGTATGCATATCAACTTCGGTGGACGCGGCTTCTGGTGCATGTTTGATTACGCAGCAATTCCAGCACCAGAAGTTGAAGGCATTCATATTACCACTTCTTCAAACGCAGATTCGGTCACAGTGAGATGGTTTCCGGATCTCTTGCGCGGCATGGAAGCAGGATGGTTGATGCTTCAAGAGCATTACGCGCGGTTGCTGACGGGAGTACGTGTTGAAATCAGGAATATCTATGAGCACCAGGTAGACACCACCTCGAAAGGATGCGAGTACTACGGCAAAATGTTCATTGATTATCTGGGTAGAGATCTCGCCAGGCATGAATCCAGTTCTGGAACAACTTAGCCTGCAACAATCTACTCCCGTTCGGCGATGATCGCATACAGTCGGCAAGATTTTTACCCCCAATGCCGTGATGAGAGAAGGCCGACGAACCAAACAATTCTCCCAAGTTGGCGCTTGGCAACCGGGTAATACTGGTCGTTAGGCTGGCTTAACGTTAGCAGCGATTGAGGATATACTATGGTGACGCCCGCAGGCGGCTGAAGTGAGCGATTGGAGCAGGAATCGCTTCCTCATCAACTCCGCGACTCTGCTCAATCGCGAACTAGACAGGCGATAACCATGGCTACACCATTCGATAAGTCGACCGTAACCTGCATGCTTGCTGATCTTAAGTGCAAAGATCCGGGTTTTAAGGTCTTCGGTTCTACAGTGCATCGGTACGAATTGAATCCGCCGCTTCCCATCCAACAAATACAGGAATTTGAAGCGAAGTACGGCGTGAAGCTACCAGAGGATTATCGTGAGTTCATCACCGAAATCGGCAACGGTGGGGCGGGGCCCTATTACGGTGTATTTCGATTCGGTGAGCATGACGACTTCCGCGATTTTCAATCATGGGAAGGCGGGTATTTGGTAGGCGACTTGTCCGCCGAGTTTCAACATCAAATGGAATGGAATCTTCCCACTTCATTTTGGGCAAAATTGCCTGATCCCGGTCCTTCCACTCCAATTGAAGAAGAAGACCGCATGATGGAGGAATGGGACAAAGAACTTAACGAGCATTATTGGAATCCAAAGATCATGAATGGGGCAATTCCAATCTGCCACCTGGGCTGTGCGATTCGTCATTGGTTGGTCATCAACGGGCCGCAAAAGGGCTTTGTGTGGGCTGACGAGCGAGTAGACGATCTAGGTATTTCTCCCCTCAGGTCTGACTCAAAGCAAATGACGTTTTCCGATTGGTACATGTCATGGCTGCGTAGTCCACTCATTGTTTAATACACAATGGCTTCAAGAATCGCATTTCCGTTGTTTCGCGTCACCGTGCCGCATCAGATGGTAGATGCTGGCCAGGTTGCCTTCGCATATTCCACCAACTGATCCAAAGCAGCATTCCACCCCTCATGAAAGCCCATCGCCACGTGCTGCTGGCAACCTTCTGCGGTGGCGTGCATCGCCCGGGCAGTATATTTTGTCCCACCTGGCACCGATTCCAGTTCAATAATCGCGGTAAACGGCAGTTCGCTCTGTGGGACAGGGCGAAATCCTTCCTTCAATACCGATGTAAAAACCAGCCGGTGGGGTGGTATTACTTCCAGATAGCACCCATCGCAGGGAAATTCCTCTCCTTCTGGCGAACGCATCGTGGTATTGAACGCACCGCCAGCAATGAGATTGATTTCGCACGCTGCAAGCGACCACGGGCGTGGGCAGAACCAGGCTTTCAGGTGTTCGGCGATTGTCCATGCTGCCCAAATTTGCTCTTGAGGCACATCAACGACCCGCTCCAGAACCAGGTCGAGTTCAGGGTTCAAAACATATGGAACACTCATGAGTTCATTCCTTTACCGGATTTCCGTACAAGTTTCAGCAGGAGAAATGGTTTATTTCTCTCCCGCAATCCTATCAGTGGTGCAATAGAAGTGAAATGTCCGTTACAAAATCGAACTGGAAACAAAAATATTTTTAGTAGCATCGCCCAGAAGAACGTCTAGAACAAATCTACCGGAAGTTCATCCCCATCAAGGAGTTACGCGTGAAATTATCTGCGTTGATTGTCAGTTGTTCGCTGATCTTCTGCACCACATCGGTGGAGGCAGCAACACCCATCATTCTACCCAATAACCCGGCACTTTCCCCCGATGGGAAAACGCTGGCCTTCGACTGGGCCGGCAGCATCTGGGTGGCACCCAGTTCCGGTGGGACCGCAAAAAGATTAACATTTTCTAATGATGCTGATACTACGCCGAAGTTTTCGCCAGACGGAAAAACGATTGCCTTCACCAGCCGACGTGCGACCGGAACGCAGATTTTTACCATCCCCGCCACGGGTGGGCCTGTTACTCAGAAAACCTTTGATACCAACGGCTTTCAATTGTGTGATTGGCTGCCTGATGGTAAAGGCTGGCTGGTAACAACGGTGCGTGACAACGGCTGGAGCAGACGAAATGGCCAACGACTGCAAAAGGTTTTTGACTGGCAGGAAATGTCGAAGCGCCTCGCAGATGAAATGATTTTCGACGACTACGGCGCTGAGGGTGCGTTGAATCAGGCAGGAAACAAGCTGCTGTTCACTCGCGAAGGACCATCGTGGTGGCGAAAAGGATACACCGGCAGTCAAAGCAGTCAGGTTTGGCAGTACGACCTTGCCACGAAACAGTTTGAACAATTAAAACTGGGCGACTGGGACGCACGCTTCCCGATGTTTGGCAATGATGGCACCATCTACTACTGCAGTGGGCAAGGCGGATGTTTTAACCTCTGGGAACGCACGGCAGCGGGCAAAATGACTCAGCTAACCAAGTTTGCGGATGATTCCGTGGTGATGCCTGCCATTTCCCGTGACGGATCGACGATTGTTTTCCGGAATCTGGTTGATTTGTATGTCATGCTGCCTGGGAAATCCGAAAAGCCGCAGAAAATTTCCTTGTCCCACGATGAGGATTTCAGTGCCCGCGACGAGCTGAAACAGGTGCTCAGTTCTGCCACCCAGGTTGCGTTTACTTCCGATGGGCTGGAAATCGCCTTTCTTGCCGGTGGCGATGTATGGGTGATGGATACCGAACTGAAGGAACCACGCCAGGTTACGAATACACCGGAAGAAGAGCGTTCCATTCTGTTTTCCGACGATGGTAAGTTTCTGTTTTTCGTCAGCGATCGTGGTGGGAAAACGGAAATCTGGAAAGCAGAACGGAAATCGGCCAAAGAACCATGGTTTTTGAATCAGGAATTCCCACAGGTGGCCATTACGAATGATGGTGAGGATAAGACCAACTTACAGTTGCGACCCAAAACCAACGAACTGAGCTTTGTCCGCACCCGTGGGGATCTGTATCTGTGCGATTTCGATGGTAAAAAACAACGTTGTATCCTAGAATCGTGGAATGATCCGTCCTACGACTGGTCGCCAGATGGAAAATGGCTGGTTTACGCGATTTCGGATTCCGACTTTAACAGCGATATCTGGATTCATGAAGTGGATGGAGACAAAAAAGTTAATATTTCCAGCCACCCCTTTAATGAATATTCCCCGGTCTGGTCGCCCGATGGCAAAATGATTGCTTTTACTGGCCAGCGGGACACCAAAGATAATGTGGATATTTTCTATGTCTGGTTGAAGAAAGCGGATGCCGACCAATCAGAACGTGATCTGGCATTGGAAAAAGCGCTGAAAAAGTTCCCCAGCCAGGGCAAGCCGAAAGAAGAACAGCCAAAAGAGAAAAAAGACGAACCAGACGCACCGAAAAAAAATGATAACCTGGTGGAAATCGACTTTGATGGTCTCCACGATCGCCTGCAACGAATTACCATTCAAAACAGCTCTGAAGGTGGGCTGTTCTGGTCGCCCGATTCCAAACGTCTGGCGTTCAATGCCACTGTCAGCGACGTGCGTGGGATATACACGGTGGAGTTTCCCTCCAGCCTGAAGCCGAAATTACTGACTTCCACCCCAATCAGTGGGCAACGCTGGTTAAAAAATGGCCTGTTAACCTACCTTTCTGCTGGCAAACCGGGTTCATTGCGGGAACGTGGCGGTGTCACACCAACCACCACGACCTATAGTTTTTCCTGTTACCACAAGACGGACCTGGCTAAAAAACATCAGGCAGCTTTCGATATGGCCTGGAAGCGCATGCGGGACAATTGGTACGATGGCAACCTGGGCAATCGCAAATGGGATGCGGTGCGGGAAAAGTATCGCCCATTTGCCGCAACTCCTTATCCGGAAACACTTTCCACCGTTGTCAGCATGATGCTGGGTGAACTGAATGGCTCCCACCTGGGCTTTACTTACACTGGCGGTCGAGGTTCTGGTCGAGGCGGACGTGGAGCCAGCGAAGAAAGTTCTGCCACGTGGGATGAAACCACGGCCCACCTGGGGGTAATTTTTGACCCCACGTACGCAGGGCCGGGCTGGAAAGTGAAGACAGTGATTCCGAATACGACCGCAGCAGAAACGAAGAGTCAGTTATTTGTTGGTGATGTGATTCTGGAAATTGATGGCAATAAAATTGATCCCAAACTCAACCACACCATTTACCTGAACGTACCACCAAAACATGAGTTCACGCTGGAAATATTAGGAAAAGATGAGAAAAGACGCACGGTGAAGATTTTTGGGAACAGCCCCAGTTCTGTACGATTTCAACTGTACCCCCACTGGATCAGTGAAACCCGCAAAAAGGTGGAAGAACTTTCCAAGGGCACGTGCGGCTACCTGCACATTCAGGCGATGAATTTCAGCAGTTTTTCTCAATTTCAGGAAGATTTGTACCACGCGGGGGCGGGGAAAGACGGCCTGGTGATCGATGTGCGTGAAAACGGGGGTGGCAGCACTGCCGACTTGCTGCTGACCGCACTCACGCAGCCACGACACGCCTACACCATCCCACGTGGGGGAAATACACCTGGTTACCCACAGGACCGCACGGTGTTTGCTACGTGGCACAAACCGATTGTGGTACTCTGCAACCAGAACAGTTTCAGTAATGCGGAAATTTTCAGCCACGCCATTAAAACGCTGAAACGAGGTAAGGTTGTTGGTGTGCCCACTGCAGGTGGGGTAATCAGCACCGGTGGCACCACCATCATGGACGTGGGCTTCCTGCGGATGCCTTTCCGTGGCTGGTACTTAATTGAATCCGGCGAAGACATGGAATTGCACGGTGCCGTACCGGATGTGATTGTCTGGCCACAACCGGGAGACATGACTACAGGCAAAGACCGTCAGGTGGAAGCAGCAGTGAAAGAACTGCTGGCCGATGTGAAAGAATGGAAATCTCACCCACTGCCGAAGCCAATCAAAGCCACCAGCAGACCAGATTTTCCTGCGAAAAAATAGCACATTTTTTGGTGTCGCATGTAAAGCTTTTTACGTTACCGCCCAGTATCATTGGTGCCATTGGAAAACAGATTTTTCAAATTTAATGAGAAAAATTTCACAAAACTTCCTTGTTGGTCAGATATTGCGGTAATCGATCCCACAGTACAATAGCGTTGAAGCTGATGATACCACCGAATGACGGGTGGGATGCAACGTTTGCCTTTCCTTCAGCTAACTTTAGTGCACTGGAACTTGATTCCAGTTCCTTTCTCCTCTGAGTGACATCACTATGAAAAGCACAAGAATTTTGCTGGCAGCAATGTTCCTTGCCGGCGCAGTTGCGGCATGGCTCATCAAACAAGAACCGATTCTTCAGGCACAGCCTCAACCCAATCAAACGAAGCCTGAAGAACAGCCCGCCAAAATCACGAATGTCGAAGCGGGAATTAAAGCGATCACTGCCGAATATGTGAAGGCATTCAATGCTGGAGATGCCAAAGCGGCAGCGGAATTATTTACCAAAGACGGCGAATACGTTGGTGTTGATGATCTGACTTTGCAAGGTCGCGAGAAAATTGCTGAAAGCCTGGAAAAATATCTGAAAAACCACCCGAAAGCAGTGATCGAGATCAAAATCGAATCAGTTCGAGTTCTTTCCCGTGGACTAGCGAATGCCCAGGGCTTAATTTCTTTCAAGATGCCTGAAGATGAAGTTGCTTCCGAATCACGTTACAGTGCACTGCATGTGCTGGAAAATGGTAAATGGCTGGCAGCTTCGATCAGCGAATGGGCAACAGATCCAGCGATTGATGTTACTACCCGCAATCTCGATTGGTTGGTGGGTGAATGGACTTCTTCCGGCGAAGATGCTGATCTGAAAATTGTGTATGCGTGGGACAAGAACAAAGTGTTTATTACCGGCAAATATACCCTTACTTCGAAAGATGGAAACGAAATCGGTTCCGGCACACAAGTCCTGGGTACCAATCCCACGGGTGGTATCCGTTCGTGGATGTTTGACAGTTCTGGCACAACCAATGACGGACTGTGGGTTCGCGATGAAAACCGCTGGGTCTGCGAGTCCACTGGCTTGCTGCCAGATGGTTCGGAAGTGTATGCCATCAGTGTGATTGTACCCATCGGTAAAGATGCCTTTACCTGGCAGACAACGGATCGAGAAATTGATGGAGTTGCTGTAGAGGCACTACCACCGGTCAAAGTAACCAGAGTCACGAAATAACCACACCCACAACTGTAAAGGAGCAAAATATGCGTTTTACAATCAAAATAGCATTGGTTGGTCTCGTAACTGTGGTGACGGCACTGCCAGTAATGGCATTTGGCCGTGGTGTTGCGGTGCGTGGGGCGAGAGTCAGCCCGGCTGGAATACGCACTGGTACGGCTGCCCGCGGGGTCTCCACAGGACCATTTGGTGGAGTTCAGCGGGGTGCGGTAAAAACCAACACATTACGAACTCCCGGTGGTGTCACTGTTCAACACGCTGCTGGTCGTGGCGTTTCCCGTGGCCCGCTTGGTGGGGTGAAAACCGGTAGTGCTGGTGCCGTTCGTGTGACTGGTCCAGGCGGAAACAGCGTTACCCGTGGAGGTGCCAGTGGTGCCCGCGTTGGGCCTGCCGGGGGCGTGCGAGTTGGAGGAGTATCCGGGTCTTCGGTACGCACACCCGTTGGCCGATCCACAGTTACCAATCGAAGTGGCGTGGCTGTCGGGCCGTATGGGGGTGTTCGAGCTGGCAGTGCAACGCGATCAACAGTTGCCACCCCTTTTGGTGGCGCTTCCGTGACAAATCGGGCCGGTGTGGCAGTAGGGCCAGGTGGAGCACGGGTCGGAACCGTTGGCCATCGCACTACTTATTACAGCCACAATTACATGCGAACAACAGGAACCACCGTTCGCAGCACACGCTACGGCTACTTTACCCCGACATGGTATACTGCCCACCGAACAGCATGGGTAGCACCCCGCTGGGTGGCAGGTTACAACTATTGGCGGCCAGTACCATGGGTAACAACTGCAGCGTTTATCGGCCTCGCCAACACCCAGCCAATTGTTTACAACTATGGCAGCACGGTGATCATCGATAGTGGCAGCGTCTGGGTAAATGGGGAGAAAGTGGCAACTACAGAAGAGTATGCCGAACAGGCAGAGAAGTTAGCTAGTACCGGACAAGATGCGAAAATTGCTCAAGATGATGAATTTCAGCCTCTCGGTGTCTTTGGATTGATTCAAGGTGAAGAAAAAACTGCTCAACGGATTTTTCAACTGGCAGTCAACCGAGCGGGCATCATTAAAGGCAACTACTACGATGCAGTGGCGGACAGCACGTTACCCGTGGCTGGTTCCATCGATAAGAAGACCCAGCGTGCTGCCTGGTCGATCAATAACAAGAAAGATATTGTCTTTGAAACAGGCTTTTCCAATTTTTCTGAAGATGAATCGGCTGTATTAATCCACTTTGGAAAGGAAAGCACCCAACAAATGGTTCTGGTTCGCCTGGAAGAACCCACGGAAGGCGAATCGAACCAGAAGTAATGCTGCGATGATCTGTACTTTGACCATTCAGGCAACTTTCAACTAAGATAGAATAGACCACCTATCTGATGAAGGCTCTCTCATGAATTTCCATGGTATGATCGCTGGTTTTCTGGTGCTGATTGTTGCTGCTCCGGTAGTTCCCTGTTCCCGCGTCTTGTGGAACGATAATGGCCATTCGGTCATTTTCGGGCGGAACATGGATTGGTTTGAGGATATCAAAAGTAACATCTGGTTATTCCCACGTGGGATGAAACGAGATGGATTGTCGCCCACTAATCCGTTGAAGTGGACCAGCAAATACGGCAGCGTGGCAATTACCGCCTACGATACGGGCACTGCCGATGGGATGAACGAAAAAGGTCTGGCGGTGCACATGCTTTACCTGCCGGAAACCAAACCTGGCCCACGTAACGACAAAATCCCCGGCCTATCTATCAGTATCTGGCCACAATACTACCTGGATAACTTTGCTACAGTGAAAGAAGCGGTGGATGCGTTTCAAAAAGAGCCGTATCAATTGTTAATGGCTGTTGAACCATCCAGTAGTAAAGCAGCGACAGTTCATATCGCGATGAATGACGCCACTGGCGATTCGGCAATCATGGAATGCATTGACGGGGAGCTGAAAATCTACCACAGTCGGGATTTTGTGGTGATGACCAATCAACCCACATTCGATAAGCAGTTGGAAAATCTGAAACAATACCGTGGCTTTGGTGGAGAAAAGCGTTTGCCCGGCACCCACGAACCGGCAGATCGATTTGTTCGTGCGGCATATTACAGCAAAAATCTGCCAAAACCGAAAAGCGATCGGGAAGCAATTGCTGCCATGATGAGCGTGATGCGGAATGTTTCCGCACCGTTCGGGATTGCCGATCCGGAACGCCCGAATGTTTCAACCACGATCTGGCGTACGGTGGGTGATCTCACAAATGGGGTGCTTTATTACGATAGTGTTTTCAGCCCACAGGTATTCTGGATTGATCTGAAGAAACTGAACTTTGCTGAAGATGCACCAGTGAAAAAACTGACGGTGATTGAAAACTACAAGTTAAGTGGTGAAGTTTCAGCAGAATTCAAAGAGTCAAAGCCGTTTCCATTTCTTGCCCCCACGTTAGAAAGCAAGTAACGAGCATCAATTCTAGATTTACTCGATTACGGACACTACCTCAATTCTGCTTACAAACAAAATAGCTGACATATCAACTATCCGCCAAAGTCCGCTTTTTTCCACCATTTTGCTATTTTTGCCCAAAAACTTGATCATTCGGGTGGGGCAAAAGGATATATATTTAGGACGGTGCGAGCGAATGAATGCCTAACGGTCGATCTCGCCCATGACAATGTCGATGCTGCCCACGATCGCAGAAACATCCGCAATCAGACAGCCACGGCAGATTTCGTTCAGCACCGACAGATTGGAAAAACAACTGGAACGAGCACGCACGCGGAGTGGGACGTTTTCCGGATTGGGGCGGGCAACCACGTAAAAGCCCATCTGCCCACGTGGGCATTCGGTTTCGACGTAGACTTCTCCCGCTGGTATCGTGCGTGCTGGTTCGATTCGGTGAGAGTAGGTTGTTTTTGCTAATTCTGCCAGCCGTTTTGCTTCTGCCTTCTGCTCCTCGGCGGTGGCAGTCTGCATTGCCTGCTGCGATTGAGCCTGAATGGTGAGCCATTCCTGCTGCAGTTGATCGTACTTCGGTATTGCCTGCTGCAATATGCGGATGCTTTCGACCACCTCCCGCATTCGCACATAAAACCGGTGCCAGCAATCACCAATCACCGCTTCGGGTGGTGCTTCTGCAAACGGAGGCAGTGGGACATCGAAGTCAAACGAATCATACATACTGTACGGTTCAGTCTTCCGCAGATCCCAATGTGGGTCGCCATCGTTGCGGTTCAACGATGCACGCAGCATTGGCCCGGTGCAGCCATAGGCAATCGCACGATCACGCGACAGCACCCCCACGTTGGCAGTGCGTTTCACAAAGATGTGGTTGTTCGTCAGGAGGGCATGATATTCGGCAATCCGTGGCTGAAAATATTCCAGAAAGCTGGTGACCCGTGCCGTCCAGCCCGCGGGCAAATCATCGTGGGCCCCACCAATGGTTAAGTAGCTGTATGTCAGGCGGGCCCCACAGACATCTTCGAACAGATCGAGGATATGTTCCCGCTCGCGGAACGCATAGAGAAACGGGCTGAAAGACCCCAGGTCGAGGCCGTAGGCACCCATCCCAACCAGGTGGCTGGCAATCCGGTTCAATTCACAGATGATCACGCGAATCAATTGTGCTTTGGTGGGAATCTGCATGCCACATAGTTTTTCGATGGCCAGCGAATAGCCCAGGTTCATGTTCATTCCCGCCAGATAATCCATTCGGTCGGTGTAAGGAATGAACTGGATCGGTGTCAGATTTTCGCCGATTTTCTCCGCACAGCGATGCAGATAGCCCAGGTGTGGGGTGACTTCGGAAATGACTTCGCCGTCTGTTCGCAGCACCAGGCGGAGCACCCCGTGCGTGCTGGGATGTTGCGGCCCCATGTTCACCAGCATTTCATCGGTGCGAACATCAAATTCGATGAGTGTTGATTCTGTTTCGGCCGACATTATTCACCAACCTGGATATCAGCGAGGCACTTCGATGGAATTTTATGAAAAGCAGGCAGGAAAAAACTCATTTTCAGTGGGCAAGTGCAATGCAATGCCGGCACGAATCTTATCGCAACGCATCCAGAATAGGTTTCCGCATGCCACTGATACTCGGGATGATCCCGCCCAGGCGACCCATCACCAGAGCACTGAGCAAACCAATGACCAGGACATCTCGACCAAAAGCCAGTTTGGTGACAACGCTTTTCCCACCCTGACCACTGGAAATATTGCTGGAAATCGGGATACCATCGCCAAGAATGTTGAATGCTGCTTCGCCCAGTTTCAGCAGAATAATGGCCATCACTGCACCGACGAGTGCGATGCAGAGCGATTCCAGCAAAAACGAAACAAAGATCTGCACACGTTTGAAACCAATGACCCGCATCACACCAATATCCTTGGTGCGTTGGGAAATGGTGGCAAACATCACCAGCATAATACCGATGACCCCACCAAGACCCATAATGATACCCAGAATATTCACCATGTAAATCAGCTGGGCATTCGATTTGCCAAGGTCTTCGTAGTAGCGAATTTCAGATACCGCACGCAGTTTGGGATCGGTAAAGTTTCTGGTCAGGTGGGCAGCGAATATCTCGGCTCCTTCCTGGGTATCATCGGAAACGCGGATGACGACGGTCGTGGATGCTTCTTTGCCGAATTGCTTGCCTACCCGCTTCTGATTGGCCCAGGTTTCGGAGCCAAAGGTAGAGCCTTCGGACTTCATTACCCCCACCACCACCATGTTGAGGTCACCCAACTGAAAGCGGTCGTTGACACCGAATTGATCGACACCAAAATCTTCGGCGTAAGCCACTGCTGCACCCTCACCGATCACGCACGGTACTGCGGTGGAGCCATCAGGCAATTGAATGCTGCCCTTATCGTCAAACCATTCACCGTCAATCAATTCAATGTTGTGAACCTGACCAGCAATCAGGCCGTTATCGATCCCACGCAACTGAACGAAACGGCGTTTGCTCTTATCTCTGGGGTTTTCCTGGTTCACGACAAAGTAGGTTTCTTTACTGACCAGTGGCATCATTTTGCCATTGATCATTGCCTTCTTAGGCGTGATCGGATTTTTCAGTGGGGTAATCGGATCGTAGCGAACATCTTCCGTTGCTTTTTCCAGTTCGATCTTATCCATCGAACCATAACCAAGAGAACTGAACAGTTCATCGGTAGACCCTTCCGACAACACAAACACATTGCCTGGGATGCCACTTTGCTTAGTCAGGTTGTTGACGCTGTCAATAAATGCCATCATAATACTGACCAGAATCACCACCACGGCAAAGGCACTGGCGGTCATGATGGTGCTGATCCACCGTACTTTTAAGTTTCGCAGATTGTATTGCAGTGGGACACGGCCGATGAAGTAGAGCAGCACCAGGTCGGTCAGATACATGATCAGTAAAACGAACGGCCACCCACTGATCAAGGCTTTGGGCAAGCGTTTGACAATTCCTTCCGGTAACAGGTCGGTGGCAATTTTGCCAAAAATGTCATTCTGCAGCCCAACCATCGTCACAAGCTGCACCGTCAATGCCAGCAAGGCAAACAACAGGGCAAGCCCACTGAAAAACGCAAACAAGCGTCGTGGCAGGCCCTGCAACCAATTGGCTGGTTTTGATTGCACATCCTTGAGAATGTTTTCCTGGGAGAAGAAAAACGGCAGTGTGATCACCAGCCAACTGAGCGGCAGCAGGGAGATACACAGGATAATAGTGTAGGGCAGTAATGACAGAATCGTGCGTAAAAACGAATTCGGCCCCCACAGCCAGGCGGCAATAGGCACCCCACGAGTAAGGCGGGATGGCAACATGCCCGCAAGTGCCTGACCAGCAAGATTGGGTGCGGGGGAAGTATCATTGTTCTCGGCAGACATGGGAATACTCATCAGGCAATTCGGCTGAATACGTTGGTCACTTTGATGTAATAAACATTAATTGCAGGCAGAATGGTGCCGATCACTGCGGCCCCCAGCCCCACGGCAGGTCCCCACCAGAGGGCATTTTCTGGAATGAAGAACTTACCAAAAAAAGCAATTGGCAGTGGGATGCCACCCCGGGCGTTGATAATAGCAAAAGCAAGTGCGGTGGCAATGAAGGAACTCATTAAGCCAATCAACAGCGACTCACCAAATACCAGCATCATCACCATCCATGGCCGGAAGCCAAGTACTTTCAGCACTGCCAGTTCGGTGCGGCGTTCCCGCACGCCAATACTGACGACCAGCGAAATAATCAGCGTCATAATCACCAGCAAGCCCGGTGCCAGTGCCCACCGCATAAAGAATACCAGCGTTTTGAATGGCGAAAGGAAACTGGCATACGCGGATGATTCAATTTCCATTTTCACAGGCTGGCTGAAGTTCGCCGGATTATTCACCTGGGCTGAAAGCGTTTCAAACGCCTGCTTGTTCGGCAGCCGAATCCAGATCAGGTTCATGCACTTATCATGCAGTGGGTGGTAAGAGCCATTCGTTCCCTGATAACTATCTAGGGCATTATCCAAATACCGGCGGTTCATCACCGCACTTTGCTCCCAGCGGGTGCCACTTGGAAATTCTTCGATAATTTCAAAATCGAATTCAATGCCCTTGTAGTTCAAACTGGTTACTTTAATTCGATCACCAACCCGCTTACCAAGTTGGGCTAGTTTCCCCTGGCCAATCACTACCGCACGCGGGTTCTTTTCCATTTCAATAGCGGCAATTTCCAGCCGCTTGCGATACTCTTCCGACAGATCTTCAATGCCAGGGAACATTTTCAGCACTTTGCTTGGTTCGGTAGCAAAGAAAAAGAGCGAATTCTGTGGGGACATTTTTTTCGGATCGAGTGTCCCACCCACAAATGCCCAGGTCATGATGTTATCTTCAATGTTTTCCGGCTGCAAATCAGGTGGGAGTTCCGCAATCAGCTTTTTCACATTGTCCAATGTGCTGGGCTTCATCTGACTGGGAATCTGATATTTTTCGGTCACCAGTGCTTTTAAGTTGGAATCTTTTTCCACGGTCAGAGCACTTAAGAAGTCCAGCACGCTCCAGACACCCAGCAAAATCCAAACCAGCACAAAGATTGCCAGATAGGTCAGGCAGGTACGGAGAAAACTTCTTGTTAAACTGCGTAGGATCAGATTCATGCTTTTGCGGGCAAAAACGGCAACGATAATCGCTCCCAGCGGGATAGGACCTGCCAGTAGCAACAACAGCATCAGAATCCCACGGATCATGCCGATGAATTGCTGTTGCTTCTGGAACGAAGCCTGCACGGCATCCTGAACAATCTGCCGAATCCGCTTCTGTTCCTCACGGTCCAGTGGTTCCTTGTTGATTGCGGAGGGGCTTTCCGTCAGCGGACCTTTCAAAGACTGGGCAATCACACCCGCCACCCGTTCGTTGAATGCTGCCACCCGCTGGTTGTAAACAACGAGATTTTCTTCCCGCACTTTCTTCGCTTCTTCTGTCTCACCAAAGGGACCAGTTTCGTAATCCAGCTTCTTTGAAGGTGGGGCAAGATCTTCCTGGGCAATCAATCCCCGCGCCAGGTCCGGTGTTGTCGACCAGTCGATCTGGTATTGATCCGGGAAGCGTGGCACCATCTTTTCCAGCACACCACGAGTTTTGTCGTTATACTTTGCTTCAATTGTCCGCTGAATGGAACCTTTGGTGCCGTAGGGGCGTTTTTGAAAAATATCGAACCCACCAAAATAACCCAGCGAAATAATGGTGGCTGCCAGACTGAAGATGGGAAACAACACATAAATGATGTGGGCGCGAATTTTCCCTTCCCGCCTGGCTTCCGCAGCCCAGAACCAGCTTCGCAAAAACGCCAGTTTGATCAGAAAGATTGGCAAAGTTAACAAAGCAACGATAAACGCGACCAGCGTGAAGGTCAACATCAGCTTGGTAACCTGCCCCGTCGCTTCGTACAGCACAAAATCCGGAATGTAGGAATTCATTGGGTGGTTACCTCAGCCGCATCATCAGATGGAAAAACAGAGTATTGTCCAATCGCTGCACGGTTATTGCCTCTTCGCCAGTTCTGCGGTGCGGGTGTCATCAATCACCAATCGCCCTTTATCCAGGTGCAGTGTTCGCATTGCGCGATCAGCGGCGTGCGGGTCGTGAGTCACCATGATGATCGTTTTGTTCAGATCCTGGCAAAGAACATTCATCAGATTCAGGATTTCATCGGCAGACTTGGAATCAAGGTCACCGGTTGGTTCATCGGCCACAATCAGAGAAGGGTCGGTAACAATTGCACGGGCAATCCCCACCCGCTGTTGCTGCCCGCCAGACAACATTCCTGGGCGGTGGTCCATCCGCTGTGCCAGTCCCACCAGATCCAGTGCATTGGTGACCTGCTTGTGTCGCTGGGCTTTCGTCAGTGGGAGTAACAGCAGTGGCAATTCCACATTTTCGTAAGCAGTCAGCACGGGTAACAGGTAGTAGAACTGAAAGATAAAACCGACACTGCGAGTTCGCCAGCGAGCCAGTTCACTTTCACTCATTGCCGAAATGTGTTCCCCACCCACATAGATATTGCCACCGGATGGGGTATCCAGGCCAGCAATCAGGTTGAGCAGGGTGGTTTTTCCAGAGCCAGACGGGCCCATCAGTGCCAGAAACTCGCCCCGAGGTACGGTCAGGGACAATTGTTCCAGCACACGAATCTGTTCGGAGCCACGAGTGAATCGTTTGTAAAGGTCAACCACTTCAACCAGCGGTTCTTTTGCAAGTGCCATAAGTGAACTACAGTTTGTGAATCAGGATGATCGTTATTTCGGTACTAAAGAATCCCTTAAGAGCCTTTGGGGAAATTTTTCTTTGGTTCTGGTTTGGTTTTTGGTGGTGTTTCCTGCGAAATATCCGGAATAATATCCAGCTCTTCGTCTGCCAGCACCTTCTTCTTGTATTCTTCGGTCACTTTGCGGTTGTAGAACTGCACGGTCACGCTCATTTCCGGCTTCAGGTAACTCCCCTGAATCTCTGTGGGTGGGATCACCACTTTCACACGCACCGGTACCACGCTTTTGGCGCGGTTGGCGATCGGCATAATCCGTTCGACATAGCCTTCGTAAACACGGTCTGGCCAGGCGTCAGCACGTATCTTGCAGGCAAGGTCGTCTTCGATCGAACTGATATTTCGCTCCTGAACTTCCAGATCCACTTCAATTTTGCGTAAGTCAGCAATATTACAAAGACTTGTGGAAACCCCACCGACCACCGGATTCACCAGACTGCCCACTTCAGCCGATTTGGTCAGGATAATACCTGCCACCGGAGAGCGGATGGTGCAGTTATCGATACGCCACTGGGATTGTGCCAGCCGGGCCTTTGCAGAATCCAATTCTGCCTTGGCTGCGTCCAGCCGCTCCTGACGTGGGCCAAGTTCCAGTAATTTGAACGCTTTCTGCCGAGCATCTACCCGTTTGATGCTGGTGAGATAGTTCGCTTCTGCCTGTTCGTATTCCCGCTGGGAAATGAAGCCGCCGGAGTTCTGTTTTTTCAAGCGATCCCATTCCAGTTTAAACTGATCCAGAGTGGCCATGGCATCTTCCAGTTCTGCTTTGGCCTGGTCCAATTCTTCTGGTCTGCTGCCCGAAACAAGTTCCTGGTAGCGAGCTTCCGCTGCTGCGACATTTGCCACCGCTTCAGCATGCTGTGCCTGATAGGGGGTGCTTTCAATGGTGGCCAAAATGGCATTCTTGGAAAACCGTTTCCCTTCTTCAATAAACAGTTCCTTCACCCGCCCAGCCACGTCAATCGGGCTGACTGAAATCTGTTTGGTGGGAATCAAGTATCCTTTTACTTCCAGCAGCAATTCATCTGCTTTTTTCGGTTCGGTGGTGGGTGTTGTTCCCTGTGCTGAAGGTGGGCCACCTTTCATCTTGGCCAGCGGTTTCTTGCCATCATCCGGTGGGCGAAACGACTTGATCGCAAAGGTCGACCAGCCAATCCCCAGCATGATGCACAGCAGCCATGGGAGCCACGCAGTTCCGCGCGAAGTTCCTGTCTTGTCCACCCGATCCGTCAGATTCAGTTCCTTCAAACGATTGACCAATGTGGCGTGGCTGCCATTGCCATTAGAATCGTGGTTTGATTGATCATTCATGTTTATTCTCCCACCGGGGAGGCGTGTTCTGCCAACTTCGGAATCAACGGAATCAGACTTTCAATGCACAATTTCAACATTTCCTGGCGGTCAAATGCGTTGGGATCGGCGGCTAACTGCAACGTCAGCCCGTGCAGCAGTGCCTGCAGAAACGATGCCACCGTGCGGCCAGAATAACGCTGTTTCAGCCCTTCATCCGGCATCGTCACATGCCAGTGGGCACCCATCGTATTCCGCCATTCGCCATAGACATCCGCTAATTTTGCCCGAAAGTCTTCGCGAAAAGCGATTTGCGCCAAAAACGTATACTGCAACGTGTGAAATTCTTTGTTCAAGTCGCCTGGCTGGAGAATCAGTTGCAGTAACTGCTGCATGAAGTCCGCCATCGGGGGAATCCCACGTCGTTCATCAGGCTGTTGTGGGCTGGTCAGTTGCTGGTGCACCAGCAATAACATCCGGTCAAACACTGCCAGCAGAATTTCTTCTTTGGTGGCGTAATAGTAGGTCAGTTGCCCACGTTTCATGCCGGTCTGGGCTTCAATTTTGGAAAGCGACAGGCTGTGCAGCCCCTGGGCAGTAATGATTGCCACGGCAGCTTCAATGATCTGCTCCCGGCGTGCGCGAGCAACTTCAGTATTTTGGGCACGAGTTTGGGTTGCGACACTCATTACGGAAAATTCCACGAGATATGGTAATTTAGACTGATCGGTCTAATGATGTCAACGGGGATTATGTTAAAACAGATAAAATGCACCCGACTTTAACCGTTATAACCAATCTTACCCAGCGTGGTGGGGAAAAGTGTCTGTTCGAGCATCATTTTTTCACAGTTTCAGCCAAAATATTCCCACCCCGGCATGAAGATGAGAAAACCCTCACCTTTTGCTTCTTGCCTGATCGACTTCAGTGAGTAAAATTTCATTAAATTATCAATCAACTATTCATTAGTCGTGTAATAGGACCCACCGTGCTGAGTTGGCAGGCAACATCGTTTTCGTGTGAAACTCGGATTCCTGACGCGCGGGAATGACGCTTGTCGCAAGATGCGAATGACTGAATGTCGCGTTAGGTCATCTCCATCGGTTCCCGCTTCGAAGAATTGGCGCTTTTTAGACTACGTACTAACGGCGAAGTGAAGAAGATCGACAGGGTGATTCGTGTCGACTCCAAGATGTTCAAAGTAAGCATCACCTGATCGTAGGAGCCACGTCACCGAAAACCTTTTCGATGACACCCCTTCGAAAGGCTGTGGCATCAGCCCCGTTCAGCCAGTTTCTGGTAAAACTTAACATGGGCCTCAGGCGTACACCTGTTGTGCGACCAGGCGCTGAAGCCCCACCTCTCGCAGGCGACGAAGTAGGTGTGGTGGTCGGCGATTCTTAAATTATAGACGGTTTCCCATTCGCCTGTATCAAAGATTTCCTCTATGGATATCCATCGATCATCGTGCGACAGGAAGCGGTCGCCGGGGATCAAATCCTGTGCATCGATCCAGCCCTTATTCTCCACATAGAATGGGTGTTCCCAGTGGTATTAATTACCTGGCCACGAACGTGAATACTAAGAATCGGCGCAGTCTTACAAATACTTCTTCGACAACCTTCGCTTCAATTGGTGCTGTTGAGTTGTATTCATCGCGAGATAGAACCAATTCACCGACTACAAATTCCTCTAAATTCATGGACAGAGAAGAGTTTGAAGAGGAGTTCGGCAAGGTCTGGTTCGCACTTGATGCTGACATAGAACGCGGTTCAGCCTCTGCGAATTGACTTGCAGTAATCGGCAGACTGACTTCTCTTTCAAGAACTTGATAGGAAGTTGTTCTGATACTGAGGTGATGCCCTGCAACGAGCCGGTAATGCTGAGCGTGCAAGGGGCTGACAGCGGCACAGTTGGTCTGGAGCAACAGCGGCGACTATGTTTAGCATTGGACGATTATTCATCGTAGAACGAGTCATCTTCATCGCACTGCGGATCATAATTATACTTCGCATCGCATTCGCCATTACTACTCAAGTCAAGACGCAGCCCAAACCATTGTGGAGAAAACACCTCATCTTTGATTCTCCAAACTTCACCCACAATCTTCTCGATCAGGCTGTTTGTTTTCACTGAAACAACTTCGCCGGTTGATAGAACTGCTCGGATTTTCATCGACTGCGAAGTGCCATCTGTCGAGCCTCGAACATCCAAATAAGCGGATTGCCATTCCACGCTCACGTTATTCCGTATCAACTGCATTACAGCGGCAGCCATTCGACGAAGGATTTCGGAAAACAGATTCAGCTTAGGTGATGAAGACATTTGTTGCTCCAGTTAGATTGCCCCGAGGACATCGGCTTTGAAGACAGGATCGAGTTTACCTTGAGCTTCGTTTACAAATCGTTTTGTAAAAGTACGGCCGCAGAACGAGAACCTTACGTTGAAAGCGTCTGGGCGAATGCTGCTCAACTGACCATACTCTAGCATTATCTCGACATCAACCGTATGTCCACGTTGGCTGCTGATTTCCACTTAGTTTCCAAAGATTTGAACGCTCCATTGTTGAGTTTCGTGTTCCCCGGCACCAAATTGGTATAGAATGGCGATCCTTGTAGTGTATCAGCACGTAAATGGAATCCGATGTCTCCCGGCACACCACTCAACGATTCCCCGAACGGTTCGGTATGAGAAGATCTTGCAACCCTGGAATTCGGCGGATTTAACGAATGTTCATCAACCTTGAACGATGTTTTGACCAAACGTCCAGTTCCATCCGTCATGTGAACCGAACCATCTGGCGTCATGTACTTCGTGTGGGGAGTAAACACCGTTTCTTCCCCAGCAACGATTTGGCTCCGCAAGGCTATCAATTCGCTCTCGCTCAACTTAATTGGACGATTGGCCTCGTCAAACACCCGAGGGTCAAACAGACTTGGATCTGCTGCTTCGTAAGCCTGTTCGCGTGCGCCCCGATTACCTCCTGCAAAGTCTGTGATTTCATTGAGGTCAAAATATTCACTCCCCGCGTTATGTGCCCAGGCGCTGAAGCCCCACTCGTCGGAGCCCACGAAGTACGTGTGGTGGTCGGCGATTCTCAAATTATAGACGGTTTCCCATTCGCCTGTATCAAAGATATCCTCAATGGATATCCATCGATCCAGCCCTTATTCTCCACATAAAACGGATGCTCCCCGGTAGTATTAATTACCTGGCCATGAACGTGAATTGAAAGAATCGGTGCCAGTCTGACAAATACTTCTTCGACAACCTTAATTTCAATCGGCGCGGTTGAGTCGTATTCATTGCGAGATAGAACCAATTCACCAACCTTGAAATCCTCAATATTACGGGAGCCAGCAACGGAGTGCCCGCGGCGAAACATATTTATTTTGAAACTATAAGTTGAATCTAGCTTCTGCGGCTTCAGACCATTAACCGTGACGTTGACTGCCTCTGCGAACATACAAGATAACGAACGATGTTTGCCGGGGTGAGGACCACACCAAGAGCTAAATAGTAGCTAATCCATGAATTCACTACGGAATCGTCTTCCGCAGGCCAACTATGTTCTAGGTGCTTCGTCCGCAAAGCCTAATCTGCGCAATTCAGAAATTACCTTGTTGTGAGACTCCACATCACCATTCGACGGAGTAGTGAAGCAGACGTTATCAGCATTGGGAAAATACCTCAAATTATCGATGCAAACTCCAAAGATGGTCTTGCCACAGGCTTCGATGGCAGTGGAAAAGCTATGTTCTACGTTCTTGCGGCGAACGATGGCTTGCCGTTGTGGATCGTATCGGATGAGTTCTGGCGGAATACCGTACAGAGTCAGGTCTTTGGCAAAGGCAGTTGAAATGTCAATCGCCCAATCTACATCAGCGTATAAATCTCGATTAGCCTGATGAAGTGCGGCATCAAATTCCAACTCGATACAAGTTGCGTCTGACATCACACGGAAGGTGCCAACATCTCCCTTGATGGTGACTTGATCAAACAAAGCACCGTCAATACGTATGCCCCCTTCTTGCGTCCGCAATCCATCTATCGAGCAATTGCGAAAAATAGCAGGCCCAACAAGACAGTGATCTTCGGTGCAGTTCTGCAAGTGGCAATTGTTAAACACAATTCTATCTTCGAGTTCCAAGCGTCCCCGCGCTGCGCGAGGCTCGAGGACACATCGAAAAAAACTGCACTCGAGAAATTTGACATTCTCAAACTGACCTCCAGATTCAAAGCGAACCAATCTAAAATCTTGGTTATGGTATTCCATAGTTGATTAATCTACCCCCAATGAGAGTTCGTCCATGACTCTCCTCCATTGCCGCGCCAAATTGCGATGCCCAATCTCCGACCGTAGGGTCGATCAAGGTGAGGCTGTTCAAGACCCAGTGTTGTGGCGTCGTAATAAGCTCCCTGATTGTCCACCCAATCAATGTAACCTCGGGCCTCCCCTGCGCCATCTCGGTATGTCACCTGACGCTGTGGGAACACACCATGAAGCTCGGGATCTGCTGCAATCAGTTCATCGACACGTCTCTCAATCGCCTTCCCCATGTTTAAGGCTCTCATCTTTTCAGTAGTTTGCCTCTCTTCTGGTGTCAGCAGCCTTCGCAACAGTGCGGGGTTGTTTTGAACATCCAAAGCAGCCTGATCGACAACACGCTGCAACGTATTGATTTTGCAATCGGCTTGCACTGTCAGCGTCAATGGCACCTTTGCCTCTCAACTCTTGGATCAGATAGGCTTGGGTATCGGCATCCAAGTGACGGAAGATTCTTCCCAGTTCAGTCAATTGTCTTCTCGATAATGATCCGGTTTTCTCTGAACCCCCCTCAGTTAAGTAGTCGTTCCCAGCATTATGCGCCCAGGCGCTGAAGCCCCACGTTGCATCGCCCACGAAGTACGTGTGGTGGTCGGCGATTCTTAAATTATAGACGGTTTCCCATTCGCCGGAATCAAAGATTTCCTCAATCGCTATCCACTGTCCGTCGTGCGAAAGGAAGCAGTCGCCGGGGATCAAATCCTGTGCATCAATCCAGCCCTTATTCTCCACATCAAACGGATGCTCGCAGCAGGCTGGCGTGCTCTAACTTCCCAAAGAGAATGCAATTTTGCGACACCGGCCATGCAAAAGCGGGATTAAGACCCACTCTGTTGCTTAGCCAAGGAGATGCAATGCACCGTGCCGCAAATGCTGAGCTGGCAGCAGGTTGACAGCAAAACAGTGTTTCTGCCTTCACTCGACACAGAGGGTGTCGCCAGCCTTGATGAGGTCCAATCCTTCGCCAGTAACAATAACGGCTCCGGTTTGGTCGTAGAGTTCTTCGACCTCCGCTTCGTATGTAATCAGCTTCAGCATGTTCACTTGGACTGCTTTTGGGCTTCCGATCTGCTCTAAACTAATACCATTGGTATCTTTTACTGCAATCCTAGTACAGAGTCGTGTAAAAACCTGTATCACGGCGGATTTTTCCATCTGCCGCTCCTCGGAGGACCAAACCCTCCTTGATGGGTTCAATGCTTGCGATGTAAAACTCGGTAGTCACTGTCAACCTCCTGCCTGTTTCAAGAACTGTGCAACCTGTTCTGGAGACATTCGCGGCAAGTCAGCTAACGCATTCTCAATCGATTGCTGCACGCGTTGGGAAGTCAAGCACTTGATAGTTCTCAATTCGACCACATAGGATCTGGTATCCACCGTGGGACGAAATGGGATACAGTCGGTCTTCATCCGACGTGCACTTAGGCTGCAATCGTTGAAGCATTCTTGTATCAAGGCTTGTCATAAAGGTTTTTTCGGCGGCCCTCCACATCAAATATCGTGTCTAGCGGCATAGTCATTGATCGTAGGAACTCTCGAAGCTCATCAATGACCTGCTCAGCGTCTTCGCTTTCAATCTCAATATCGATGTTACCGCCTGTCGCCCCACCGCCACCTCCGGTGACCTCTCCACGGCTACCAAGGAAATCTTCGATAGCTGATTCGAGATCATCACGCGGAACTCCAAGTTTCGAGAAGTAATAGATGAATACATGCATGTTTTTCCCTCGTTAGTTGCCGGACGTCCTGGCACGTATCACGTCCAAGTATGCTTGAATCTTAGTAATCGACTCATTAGCACGGTCTACGGTCTTGTAGCTGAGGGCAGGATCAACGTTCTCAAGATGTATGCGCTCCCCATAGCCGAGGCGGTACACCTCCTCAGCTCCCTGAACAGCCCTCTTGCTTGGCAATACCTCCACTACTTCGCGCGTCAATCCATCTCGCCAGTGATCGTGACCACGGGAAATCCTGCCTCGGAGAACTTGTTCGGGAGTACCACGACCACTCGCTCTCCCAGTGTAAACTATCGTGTCCCCATCTTTGAAGACGTAGATGATGTGGTTCCTTTTGGCCCCCGTACCATCAGAGAAAGAGTGAAGAGCGACGGGGTGGCTTGTGTCGACTCCAAGATGTTCAAAGAGAGTGTCACCTGGACGTCGGGGCCCTGTCACCCCGAAAACTTCTTCGATGACACCCGTTCGAAAGGCTGTGGTGTCAGCACCCTCTCTCGCAAGCTTCTGGTAAGATTTAACCAGCTCCTCAGGCGTACAAGCATTATGCGCCCAGGCGCTGAAGCCCCACGTTTCATCCCCCACGAAGTACGTGTGGTGATCGGCGATTCTTAAATTATAGACTGTTTCCCATTCGCCCCGGATCAAAGATTTCTTCAATCGCTATCCACTGTCCGTCGTGCGAAAGGAAGCGGTCGCCGGGGATCAAATCCTAGGCATCGATCCAGCCCTTGTGCTCCACAAAGAATAAATTAATGAAAAATTGGTGAAAAAGCTTGCATTAACTGAATATATGTATACAATTTAAATAAATGACCTTCCCGCACTGATTGTGGGTGGGATCAGACATGGGTGCAGCTTCCACTGATGCCAATTCGCTGCAATGGTTCGCGCATTTTCCGATTTTCTACTCAAAAAAGTCTGAATCTCAAAATGCTGCAAGCTATCCAACGAAAGGGATGAACTCTCCAGTTTTCCATCCCATGCCCAACCTATTACATGAAGGAGTAACAGTGACACGGACCTCTCGAAGACTCATCGCCGCAACCAGCGTGGTGCTCGTGGCCGCAGGGGTAATTGCCTACGTGCGAACCAATGATCGCACCTTGCAGGCACAGGCGCAAGGAACCCCATTGACACCCCCCGCTACCGAACAAGCCACCTCCACCCAGGTGCTAGCGGGCCAGCCGGGTGAACAACCAGCCGATCCGATGGCAAAATGCCCCGTGCTTGGTGGGGTTCAAAAGCCCGCCATGCAGCGTCAAACCGCTGCTGGTGGCATGTCCAACGGCGACTGGTGGCCAAATCAGCTCAATTTGAAGATTCTGCACCAGAATTCCCAGAAAAGTAATCCCCTGAATCCAGAGTTCAATTATTCCGAAGAGTTCAAGAAACTCGATCTGGAAGCGTTGAAAAAAGATGTGATGACGCTGATGACCACCTCTCAGGAGTGGTGGCCTGCGGATTATGGTCATTACGGACCACTATTTATCCGGATGGCCTGGCACAGTGCAGGCACCTACCGCACCAGCGATGGACGTGGGGGGGCATCTTACGGCTTGCAGCGTTTTGCCCCACTGAATAGCTGGCCGGATAACGGCAACCTGGACAAAGCACGCCGCCTCTTGTGGCCAATCAAACAGAAGTACGGCCAGAAAATCTCATGGGCCGACCTGATGGTGTTCGCAGGTAACTGTGCACTGGAATCGATGGGCTTCAAGACGATGGGCTTTGCTGGTGGCCGTGCCGATGTCTGGGAACCACAGGAAGACATTTACTGGGGACCTGAAAGTGAGTGGCTTGGCGACAAGCGATACACCGGCAATCGCAACCTGGAAAATCCGCTGGCAGCCGTGCAGATGGGTTTGATTTATGTGAATCCGGAAGGTCCGAACGGCAAGCCAGATCCATTGGCAGCCGCACGCGATATTCGTGAAACATTTGCCCGTATGGCAATGAACGATGAAGAAACTGTGGCGTTGATTGCCGGTGGCCACACCTTTGGCAAGGCCCACGGTGCCGCACCGCCCGATAAAAATGTTGGCCCGGAACCAGAAGGTGCGGGTATTGAAGAGCAAGGCTTAGGCTGGAAGAACAAGTTTGGCACCGGCAAAGGGAAAGACACCATTACCAGCGGTCTGGAAGGCGCCTGGACTTCCACCCCAGCCAAGTGGTCGACTGGCTATTTTGATAATCTGTTTGGCTACGAGTGGGAACTGACCAAGAGCCCCGCAGGTGCCCAGCAATGGACCCCGAAAAATGGTGAAGGAAAAGGCACGGTGCCCGATGCACACGTTGCTGGCAAGTTCCACGCACCGATCATGTTCACCACCGACCTGGCGTTGAAGATGGACCCCGCTTACAACAAGATTTCCAAGCGTTTCCATGAAAATCCGAAAGAATTCGAAGTGGCGTTTGCTAAGGCCTGGTACAAATTAACCCACCGCGACATGGGCCCGGTGACACGTTGCCTGGGGCCGTTGGTGCCACCTGCACAGATCTGGCAGGATCCTGTTCCTGCGGTGGATCATCCATTGATCGATGCGAAGGATATCGCCGCATTGAAGAGCAAGATTCTGGAATCTGGTCTGTCGATTTCGCAGTTGACCTCCACCGCGTGGGCTTCTGCCAGCACCTATCGTGAAACAGACCGTCGTGGGGGTGCAAATGGTGCACGTATTCGTCTCGCACCACAAAAGGATTGGGAAGTGAATCAGCCAGCACAACTGACAAAAGTGATTGCTGCCTACGAAAAGATTCAGCAGGAATTCAACGCAGCACAGAAAGATGGCAAGAAGGTATCTCTGGCCGACCTGATTGTGCTGGGTGGTAATGCAGCCATTGAAGAAGCTGCTAAGAAAGCTGGCCATGCAGTGGAAGTGCCTTTCTGGCCCGGCCGCACCGATGCCACTGCAGAAATGACCGATGTGGAATCGTTCTCTGTGCTTGAACCAAAGAACGATGGCTTCCGTAATTACTTTGGCAAGACAGCAGACCGACCTGCGGAAGAATACCTGATTGACCGTGCTAACATGCTGACCCTGACCGCACCTGAAATGACGGTGCTGGTGGGTGGGATGAGAGTTCTGGATACCAACGTGGGCTACCCTGACCTGGGCAAGTTCACCAAAAAGCCAGAAACCCTGACCAACGACTTCTTCGTGAATCTGCTGGACAACAACACCACGTGGGAAAAATCGAAGATGTGCGACCACTTCTATGAAGGACGGGATAGCACCACCGGTAAGATCAAGTGGACAGCCAGCCGCGTCGATCTGATCTTTGGTTCCAACTCTCAGCTCCGTGGGATTGCCGAAGTCTATGGCAGTGCAGATTCACAAGAGAAGTTTGTGAAAGACTTCGTTGCCGCCTGGACCAAAGTAATGAACCTGGACCGTTTCGATGTGAAAGTGAAGAAGTAAGGAACTGTCGATTGATTAGGAAGTAGTTTACGCTGCGGTGCGGATGTTTTGTGGTACCCCCACTGTGGGGAAAAATGGTTCGTTCGCTTCTGCCCGGCGATACAATTCATCCGATACCTGAAACCGCCGACCGTAACGTGAACTCATTAATTGCAATTCTTCTGCAACATTCATAGCACCAAGTTCGTCAATCATTGTAAATGGTGCCCACGTGCCTGTTTGTGTGCCTAATAACAAACGGCACTGTGCATCAATCTGCTCTGGCGTGCCATAAAAATCATCTGCTAACAGGTTACCCGCCAGATTCATCAGCCGAAACTGAATACGGCGCAGCACGTGCTGGTGGTCCAGGTCGCTGCCCTGTCGGTAGTATGGTCTGGAATAAGGCAGAAAATCTCGCCAGACCAACATCCGCAGAACGTGATTGTCGCGTTTTCCCAGCCACGTGCGACGGTAAAAGCCTTCGTTCTCCGGCACGTTCGAGCCAAATGAAGCAAATATTCGCTTAAATGTCAGATTAATGACGTCGGTTTGCCAGTGTTCCGCACGTCGAGTGATCCAGCGTGCAATAGTTTCAAAGCCGATCCCATCCATAAAAGTCAGTGGGCCGAATCGAAAACCGCTTTTCAGACAAATTTTGTCCACTTCGGAAGGGGCAAAGCCTTCCGCAACCAACTGATACCCTTCGGACAGGTAATTCGCCAGTATTTCGTCGGCGGGAGTTCGCACTCCCATGTAGGTGGGAATCGTTTCGGCATCTGCCCAGGGACTTCGTATGCTATCTTGCAACATGAAACTCTTGACCTTCCTGGTTCGAGTGGGATGTATTTAAGCAAATGCCCTGAATATCGGTCAAGCCCAATAATTAATGCGACAGCTTAATGAAGTTTTTCTCATGAATGATTTGCCAGTAATACCAGGGTTTCCTGTCCACCAGGGGAAAGTTCGCTACGTCTACGATCTGGGCGAACGATTATTGTTGGTTGCCAGCGACCGCATTAGTGCGTTCGACTGGATTTTGCCCACCCGGATTCCGGATAAGGGAAAGATCCTGACGCAGATGAGCCTGTTCTGGTTCCGCTGGCTCGGCGTGGGGAATCACCTGATCAGTTCTGACCTGGCCGATTTTCCGCAACCCTTTCAGCGGGAAGAGTTTGCGGGACGTTCGATGCTGGTGCAAAAGACCACTGTTTTTCCCGTGGAGTGCGTCATCCGTGGATATCTTGCTGGCTCTGGCTGGGTAGATTACCAGAAAACAGGTGCTGTCTGTGGGGTACAACTGCCCGCAGGTTTACCGGAATCCGCGATGTTGGAACCAGCTATTTTTACCCCCGCCACCAAGGCCGCCATGGGCAGCCATGATGAAAATATTTCGTTTGCAACGATGCAGAACCTGATTGGTGAGCACGATGCGACCATTCTTCGCGACCGCAGCCTGGACATCTATGAACGTGCACGTGCGTATGCACGCACTAAAGGGCTGATTCTGGCTGATACCAAGTTCGAGTGGGGCCGCACGGCAAACAATGAGATTATTCTCATCGACGAAGTGCTGACACCGGACAGTTCCCGTTTCTGGCCGATGGACGACTACCAGCCAGGCAGGTCGCAAGTATCGTTCGATAAGCAGTTTGTCCGCGACTGGCTTCTCCGCACCACCTGGGATCGAAATTCACCCCCACCAGAACTGCCAGCGGATATCGTGGCACAGTCGCGGGAAAAGTACCTGGAAGCACTGGAACGGCTAAGTGGGCAACGTCTTGTCTGATCTGTGGACTGACAATACGAGCCCTGACCAAGAGCGACGGAAAAATCCTCCCCAAGGAATACGCCATGGTTGAGGCACCAGGTGAGGGAAACAAATGGACACCTTTCTGCTATCAGAAGAAAAATTCTGCTCTCGCTTACAGGATTCAGGCAGCTATTTTGCTAACATCTGATGTGAATTTGTTGTGAAAGATGAACTTGCAAATCGTGCTTACTTCCCATTGACAAGCATCATTTCCCGAACTAGAGAAGTGTACTGTCAGTGACGTACACCCCCTCGTATTTTCTGACAAAACATCAAAATAACAGGTAATTTCAGCTTTCTGAATGAACAACAGGTTCAGGGGTGGCACATGTCGAATGAAATAATTTATATGCTGGCTTTAACCACAATCTGTGGAATTGCAGTGGTGTGGCAGCGGACATTTTTCGTCCGGTTACAACGGATGCGTCGCAAGCGGGAACGCGTCGCATACATGCTGTGGATGGCCGCCCAGGATTAACCTGGCCCAACTGTACTTCCATGCCCACGGTGGGACTGTTTTGCATACACTACATGCAGATATGGTCCTTTCCACAGGCGATTTGTTTCATGACTACTGCGTTTAAACCCGTCAAATTAGGCATTCTGGGCGTTGCCCGCATCAATCATCGGCTCAAACCTGCTTTTGATCAGTGCGAACAGATTCAATTACAGGCGATTGCTTCACGTTCCATGGAACGTGCCAAAGCAGCCAGCAAAGAGCTGGGTATTGCAAAACCTTACGGCAGTTACGAAGATTTACTGGCAGATCCCGAAATTGAAGCAGTTTACATTCCCTTGCCCAATGCCCTGCACGGCGACTGGGTGAAACGTGCTGCAGACCATGGCAAGCATATTCTCTGTGAAAAACCCCTCTGCCCCACTGCGGCAGAAGCTCTGGAAGTAGTGGAATATTGCCGCACGAAGAATGTGAAGTTAATGGACGGCTTCATGTGGCCACACCACCCACGCACGAAAAAAATGCGGGCGATGATCGATCAGGGCAGTATCGGACAGGTGCTGCGCACCGTCACATCGTTCACGTTTATGATGGAAGAACTCAAAACCAGCGAAATCCGCCTGCAGCCCGAAATGGCTGGCGGTGGCCTCGGTGATGTGGGCTGTTATTGCATTTATGGCATCCGTTGGGCAATGCAGGCGGAACCGGTCAGTGTGTGGGCACGTGCCAACTGGTTTAACGATGTGGATGTCGATATGTGCGGTGTGCTGACCTTTGCCGATGGTCGCACTGCCCAGTTTGATTGTGGTTTTGCCCGCCCACTGCGCATGAATATGGAAATTGTCGGAAGTACTGGAGTGATCAGCCTTCCCGACATGTGGATCCCCACCGACGATGCAGCAGATTTCAACATCATCCGCAACCCAGGTGGGTTTGAATTTACATCGGAAAACCATCCCAATCCGGGTGCGGATCAGATGGTGAATATGCTGACCGAATTTGCCACCGCAATTCGGGAAAATCGTGAACCGACACCCTCACCGATGGAAGCAGTGAAATCGTTACGAGTGATGGACGCACTGCTACACTCGGCTCGAGAAAAACGCGAAATTGAAATTACTGCGTAAAAAGCATTTTTGTATGATATGCAGATTAATGATGTAACATTAACTCACCTGTCATTTAATCGCCGATTGTCGCCAAATAGCTTACGTGTCAACAAATCGCGGATTTTTTTGGCACAAGTCATCTAACTGGTAATCCACCTGCGCCCTTCCCATCTCATCGAATTGAACAACTAAACGTTGGCATTTTTCTTCGAAAGCGGTTAGCATGTAGGTGGGGTGCTGACAGGCATCCTTCTGAAAATTGATCCGAAATCTCTCAGGATGCCATCAATGCGTTGTTTGTGCTGGTTTTTGTTGTCTTGTTTTCTGCTTCCGGGCGGTGCATCTGGTGCGGACCTGTTCTCTCCCAAAGATAAAGTAGTGCTGATTGGCAGCACTCTGATCGAACGGGAACAGAAATACGGTTACTGGGAAACCGCACTGACGGTGCGTTATCCCGGGATTCAGTTTCGTAATCTCGGCTGGAGTGGCGATGATATTACTGGTCATGCCCGCCGACGCTTCGAACATAACGATCAGAACATTGGCCGTCGTCGCCTGGTGGAACTGACGCTGGCAGAAAAGCCCACGGTGATTCTGATTGCCTATGGAAACAACGATTCTTTTGCTGGGGAAGCGGGCCTGAACCCCTTTCTCGAAACTTACAACAAACTGCTCGATGAACTGGCACCCGCAAAAGCGAAGGTAGTTCTGATGACTCCCTGCCCAAGTGAGACGAAAGGGCAATTTGCAGAACTGGCGAAAACGCAGAACAAGAACAAAGCAATCTATGCCAAAGCAATTCGGGAATTAGCCAAACAACGAAAGCTGGTTGTGGCAGACCTCTTCACCCAACTGGGTGGGGAACTTGCCAGTGGTGTGGTGAATGCCACCGATAACAGCATTCATTTATCGGAAACTGGTTATGAAATCACCACGTCGGCATGGTTGAATGTGCTGGGGATTGCCAATAACGATGGTTACTCCGCACAGTGGGATGAGGTGCGGAAGCTGGTGGTTGAAAAAAATGAACTCTACTTTCATCGCTGGCGACCACAGAACGAACCCTACCTGTTTGGCTTCCGCAGGCACGAACAAGGCCGCAATGCCAAAGAAATTGTGGAATTTGACCCACTGATTGCGGCAGTGGAACAAAAAATTGTGGCAGCACTGAAAAAGTAAGTCACATCGATCTGATGCTTGCACGAATATTGAAAATGTTCCACGTGGAACACTGATACACATACGAATATTAGACTATTTGGCCCCTATTACCGACCATTGTTTCGACCCGAATTGAGAACTCTCCATGAATTGGAAATATTGTTACGCATATTTATTATTGTTGGGGCTGACACCTGCCATTTTTGGACAGGCAAAAGCCACCGTGCCGAATCCTGATCCGGAAATTGAACGCAAAAGCTTTATTCTGGGTGAAGGACTGGAAGTATCGCTCTACGCAGCAGACCCACTGTTGGCAAAGCCGATCCAGATGAATTTCGATCCCCAGGGCCGTCTGTGGGTGGCATCCAGCGAAGTTTACCCACAAATCCAGCCCGGCCAGAAAGCAAATGATAAAATTCTCATCCTTGAAGACACCAACAAAGATGGCGTGGCCGATAAAACCACCGTCTTTGCTGATGGCCTGCTGATTCCAACCGGTGTGCTGCCGGGCGATGGTGGGGCTTATGTGGCCAACAGCACCGAAATTGTGCATTTTCAGGAAGGAAAACCGGGCGAAAAGGCTACAAAAAGCCGTGTTGTCTTGTCTGGGTTTGGCACGGAAGACACGCACCACATTATTCACACGTTTCGCTGGGGACCTGATGGTGCGTTTTATTTCAACCAATCGATCTATATTCACTCCCACGTGGAAACGCCACACGGTGTTAAACGCCTCAACGGTGGGGGAATCTGGCGTTTTCAACCCAAATCGCTGAATATGGAAGTCTTTGTGCGTGGCTTTGTCAATTCGTGGGGCCACCACTGGGATCCGTATGGACAATCATTTATTACCGATGGTGCCGGTGGCGAAGGGATTAATTATGGCGTTCCAGGTGCCGCTTATATTACTGCAGTCGATGCCCCACGCATTCTGAAAGGATTGAACCCAGGCAGCCCCAAGTATTGTGGGCTGGAAATGGTGACCGGACGCCACTTCCCGGACGACTGGCAGGGCGATCTGATTACCAATGACTTCCGAGGCCACCGCGTCTGCCGTTTCAAACTTTCCGATGATGGCAGCGGCTATGCCAGTCGGGAAATGACCGAAATCATTAAAACGAATCACGGTGCTTTCCGCCCTATTGATGTGAAGATGGGGCCAGACGGTGCCTTGTACATTGCCGATTGGTACAACCCGATTATTCAGCATGGTGAAGTGGATTTTCGCGATCCTCGCCGCGATCATACGCACGGACGAATCTGGAAAGTTACATTCAAAAATCGTCCATTGGTAAAGCCAGAAAATCTGCAGCAGATGCCCACCGCAGAACTGGTGAAACGACTCCAGGCACCAGAAATGCACACCCGCGAACAGGCCCGTCGCGTGCTGCAGGAACGTGGGAAAGAGATCGTTCCCGACCTGCATCGCTGGCTCAACACCGTGAAACCGGACGCCAGTGGCGATCAGGCACGCCTGGAAGCGATGTGGGTTCTGCAATCATTAAATGTTTTTCACACAGAACTGCTCAAATCAGTTCTAGCCAGCACCGATCCCCGTATCCGTGCGGCTGGCGTTCGCATCCTGTCCCACACCACCATTATGTATCAGGATGCTTTTGCCTGGCTGAAAAAAGCCATCACCGATCCATACCCACGAGTGCGAATGGAAGCGGTGCGGGCGTTAGCCAGAATCCCACAGGCAGAAGCACTGACCGTCGCTTTGCAGGCACTTGATGCCCCAATGGATCGCTTTCTGGAAATGGCACTCTGGCTGACCGTGCGGGAATTAGAACCATACTGGCTGGCCAAGTTTGAAGCCAACGAGCTGCCACTGGCGAAAAATGCCCGCCACCTGGTGTTCGCATTGCAGGCAACCACCAGCCGTAAAACTGCCGGCAGTTTAACCCAACTTCTGACCACCGATCGTATTCCTGCTGATCAGCAACTGGAAGTGTGGCGACTGGTGGCCGATGTGGGGGGCAGTAAAGAACTGGAAATGGTCTTTGATCGGGTGAACAGAACCACTTCACTGGAAGAGAAGGAAGCCCTGCTGGCCAAACTGGCTGATACCACCGAGCAGCGAAAAGTTCGCTGGAACGCATCTGAAAAGCAGTTGCAGGAACTTTGCACCCCCACTGAACGGGTGGGTGTGGCTGTTCAGGCGTTGCGGTTAGCGGGATTGCTGAACAGCAAGTTTCTGCTGCCCCAAGTAGAGGCACAAGTGAAGAAAGAAACCACTTCGGACTATCGTAAGGCCGCTTTCGGTGCATTGTTACGTCAAAATCCGCCGGTAGGTCGTAAGTTGGTGGAAACGCTGGCCGAAAACGCCCCCACCCTGGTGCGGCAGGATGCCATCACGCAACTGGCTGCGGTGGCCCCACAACTGGCGGCAAAACATGCCAGTGGCTTACTCAGTCAGATAACACCGGAACAGTTGGATGCCGATCTGTTTCGTGCCTTCGTCAGCAGGCGGGGTGCGTCTAATCAACTGGCAGGCACCGTAAACAACATCAGCGTGGCACCCGATGTCGCCCGCATTGGCCTGCGGGTTGCACGTGCCGGTGGGCCAGACGCACAGAGCCTGGTGGCGGCATTAACCAAAGCGGGCAAGCTGGCAGAGCCAAAAACTACCCTAACTGCCGATGAACTAAAGAGTTACGTGGAAGATGTTCTGAAATCCGGCAACGCCCAGCGTGGCGAACAGATCTATCGTCGGGCGGAGCTGAACTGCATGACCTGCCACGCCATTGCAGGTGCCGGAGGCGCTGTAGGGCCGGATATGTCCAGCATTGGTGCCAGTGCTCAGGTGGATTATCTGGTGGAAAGCATTATCAGCCCGGTGAAAGCGGTGAAAGAAGGCTACCACGCCGTCCGTGTGGAACTGCTGTCCGGAAAGGCCATTGTGGGGATTAAAACCAAAGAAGCCAACGGCAAATTGTATCTTCGCACCGAAGAAGATAAGGAAGTGGTGATCGAGAATGATGACATTGCGGAAGTGAAACAATCGCGTTCGTTGATGCCTGATGGTCTCGCAGAACAACTGACGCGGGCTGAATTTGTCGATTTAGTGAAGTTTCTCTCCGAACTTGGCAAAGTAGGTGGGCCTTACGCACCGGACAAGACGCGGTATTTCCGCACCTGGAAAGTGTTGCAGGCAACACCAGAGAACCTGCACCGCACCCGCAGGACCCGGTTAACCGATGCCGGGGAAAATCCCGATTTGTATGTCTGGAACAGCACCTATTCCCAGGTGCGTGGAGAATTACCACTGGATGCACTGCCAAAACTGGTGGTCTGGAATGGCAACGACCCAATGAGTGTCATCAGCACCAGAGTTGATGTCACCACGGCAGGATCGGTGGGTCTCAAGTTCAATGATCCCACCGGGCTGGATCTGCTGGTCGATGGCCAGCCAGTCTTGTTCACCCAACTGAAGGACCTGAACTTGAAACAGGGTGTCCACACCATTACCGTGTTGATCAACCGCAACAAGCGCCAGCAGCCAGTCTCGCTGGAACTGGTCGATGTGCCTGGCTCCCCCGCCAAAGCCGCCGTGCAATTGGGTAAGTGAATGTTAATTATTTCAAGTAAGATTGATGCAAGCATCAATTCTTTGCTTGGTGTTACTTATGTATGCGATCAAAATGCGTTTAGTAAGATCACTTGAAAAATAATTTTCATTTTATTGTTGCTTATTCGCACAAGCATGGTAAGGTAAACCTCAGTTCAGTTCAGATATAAATAATTAACTCATATGATTGAACAAGCCACATTGCTTCAATTTGCTTAGAGTTTTATCTATAACTGTGCATGTGGATTTCATCATCTTGAAGTTGGCATGTTCGACCTATACCCACTAACCATTGGAGTAGCTCATGTTACATTTCAGATGGATCGCTTTGCACAGTCTACTATTTCTAGTAGTTTTTAACTCAATCTGTTTTGGCGATTTCCACGTGTATTTGAATGGCCTGCAGTGTTTTGACAAAACCGAAAGCGATGATGATGATATCTATCTTGATGTTAGTTTAGATGGCAAAGTTCTGCGATATCCTAACAAGGGTGAAGTAGGGATGTCGCCCAGCGGTAGTAAAAGATTTTGGATGACTGGTTTCAATTGGAATGTAAAAAAAAGCATCTCAATTTTTGTATGGGACAAAGACGGTGGTTTGCGAGGAAAGGATGATCATATTGGAACGATTACAATTAATGAGAAAACTGTTGAAGGTGAGTCCAGTAATACATTGACAGGTTCTAATACAAAATATGTAATTCGTTATTCGAAAGAGACTCGACCAGAACGTGATAGACGCGTACCTCAGGATTTCAGCATATTTGACAAAAAATACAATTTACTATCCGATCCGGTTGGTGATCAGGAGAACACTTCTGCTTGCGTCGCTTATTCAACTTCAGCAGCGCTGGGTACTCACTTTGTCCGGCAATACCTTAAAGTAAATCTTTCAGGGAAGCCTTCGCCGGATTTGTCAAAATTCAGCAAGGCGAGTATGAACATGTTTGACGCCGCGGCGCTCTATGAATTGCGAAGCAAGCAATACGACACTTTGGTGAAAACCTACGGTAGTTATCCGAAGCCGGGCAGCAAAGAATGGAATAATACCGGTTGGAATTTTCCATTGGCTCTTGAATTAGCAAAAACGCAAACCGTCCCATTCAAATATGGTGACAAAAATTTCGGAGTGCGTGTCAAGTCGTGGGGGAAGATTTTCAAAACTGGAAAGGTGTTTGAGAATAGCACATTATCGAGTAACGGAACTGAAATTAAAGCTAACCGTTTCACAGGTGTTTCTGAAATGCGTCGTTTGCTTGCAATGGGCTTGCCTTTGCTGGCTGATTATGATGTTTATGAAGATTTTAGTGTATTCCCGAAAGGACCGGGAGGTATTTACTACGGTCGTATTGGCGAAAAAAGAACTGGCGGACACGCTGTCATGATTGTCGGATACAATGATCCTGGTCCCAAGACACCTGGGGCAACTTACTGGGAAGTCCAGAATAGCTGGGGTAAAAACTGGGGCAATGGAGGCTTTTTTAACATCAAAGCAGGTGCTGTGTCCATTGATGATGTGATGTATTACATCCAAGATTATTATTTATGTGATTTAAATGGCAAAGCCGTATCTCAAGCAGAAGGTATTCGATTGTTGAATAGTGCAATTGATAGCATATCTAAATAATGATAATTGCTAAAATCACTGTGGAGTCTTGACGACTCAGTAACAAAATATTTATGCCTACATGTAGTACTATGGGTCTCAAGTTCAATGATCCCACCGGGCTGGATCTGCTGGTCGATGGCCAGCCAGTCTTGTTCACCCAACTGAAGGACCTGAACTTGAAACAGGGTGTCCACACCATTACCGTGTTGATCAACCGCAACAAGCGCCAGCAGCCAGTCTCGCTGGAACTGGTCGATGTGCCAGGCTCCCCCGCCAAAGCCGCCGTGCAAATAGGCAAGTGAGTAAATTTCGCTCATCGACGATCCATTTCTTTTGCAATAGGGTAATGAAAAATATCAATTAATGTTACTCCGTGGCCGCAGAAATTGATTGGGGCAAGAATTTTATCTAAGGCCGAGACGCTTCTCCATCGTGGACCTGTTTGGCGGAATTAATGAAAGCAGTGGAATACAAGACCGAGAAAGAGTTAGATGTGCCTCTGGTGATCGAGCTTTATCGAAAATCGACGTTAGGAGAGAGGCGGCCGGTAGATTCGCCCGAGATTTTCGCAGATATGATTCGGAATGCTGATCTGATTGTGACAGCATGGGATCACGGGCGGCTGGTTGGTATTGCACGAACGCTGACGGATTTCGCATATGTAGCATACCTGGCAGATTTGGCAGTAGACACGGAATACCAAAGAATGGGGATCGGAAAGGAATTGATCCGTCGAACAAGGCAGTGCCTGAAAGAGACTTGTTTCATTACGCTGCTTGCAGCACCATTGGCTGACGAATATTACCAGAAGATTGGGTTTGAAAGAAATCCAAGAGCCTGGATATTAAAGGCTGACCAGGAATTATAATTCTCCGGTACATGATTCAGTAGGTATTCACTCCGTGATTCCTCTCAAGCGCCAAACCAGTTTTTCACACCGATGAAACGTTATTGGATCGAGTATCGACCGACACGCACGCATAGCCCAATGACGTTTTGGGTCCATCGCGAAGCGGACGGAAGGCCGTGGTATGAAAGCGAGATCTTCGAACCGCCGTTGGAGGCGGTAGTTCCCGGGAAAGGTTTTCCGCTTTTTTTCGTTGAGTATCGTAACTTCACTTTTTTCTTCAGCTCATTGGCGGAAATGCGGGTCGCAATCGAGGTGCTGGGGAAGAAACTGCTTCCGACAACGAGGCGTTTATCCGCCGAACGGGCTAGCGGGATGGGTCCGAACCGTCACTTGCTCAGTCGATTGCCAGGCTTTGTGATGCCGTGGCGTTACCGTGAACGCGCAGTTGCTTACTTTGTGGAGGCGCTCAACGACTTCGAACGTGAACTCAGCCGCTCTTAGCGTACGCCGATTGTAGTCAGCTGTATTTTCTGAACCCCGCCATGGCTTCGCCACCACTCTCCAGCAAGGAATGGACAATTGCTTAACCTGTAAGTTGGCTAATCGCGGATCATTTCCAGCACCATCACGCCTGGCTGGATAATCAGTTGTGTGGGGCGGTCTTTGCCGGCACTCAGGGTGAGGGTTAATTTGTTGCCATTCAATCGGTAGATCCCACGTAACGTGGCAACTTCCCCTTTCGGTGGTGCCAGGTCAATTTCCTTGCGGCTCTCATCTGCCTCAAAGGTTGTCTGCATCAGAATCGGCCCACCCTGAAAGATAAACAGGTTCTTATCAAACGTCAGGCGGGCTTTTTCCAGGGCGGCTTTCGGTAATTCTGCCCCGTCTGGCCCCACGCCGTGGGTGACTTTCCAGATTCCTTGTAATTCCGTTGTTTTAGGTTCCGCACCAAAATTCAGCCCGCAGGTACAAAGCAGCACCAGGAAAGTGATTCGATACATGAAAATTCACCCTATGTCGTTAATTTAATCGTGTTACGATTCGTACAATCAGTGCCATCGGATCTTTTGTGGGCGTTGCGTTGGCGTAACAAGCTGGTTTCAAAGGAATTGCGGTAGATTTGCTTCGGTTTTGCGTGCTATGCTGGCTGAAGCAATCATAACGATTATGCCGATTGCAGCAATAAATACCCCCGCCTGATATCGCGGCGGCCCGATGCCTTTACGGCAGGATTATTCAATGACTCAACAAGGAATCGGTTTTCTGGGTGCGGGGCAGATGGCCAGCGCCCTCGCACGTGGGTGGGTCTTCACTGGCTTGTGCAATGTGGAACAATCCTTGGCCAGCGACCCGTTCGCCACATCTCGCCAGACTTTTCAGAGTAAAACGGGCATTACTGCAACCGAAAACAACCTGCTGGTGGTTGAGCGGAATCAGATTGTGGTGCTGGCCGTAAAACCACAGAATGTGGCCGTGGTTCTCCGGGAAATTGCACCCGCCATGACAGCAGATCACCTGCTGATTTCCATTGCTGCGGGTGTCAAAATCGCCCAAATGGCAGAACTACTCCCCACCGGCTGCAAAATTGTGCGGGTGATGCCCAATACCCCATGTCTGGTGGGGGCAAGTGCCACCGCTTTTGCGTGTAATGAGCTTGTAACCACGTTTGATAAAGAGACCGTAACTGAATTGTTTGCAGCAGTGGGCAAAGCTTTTGCCGTTGCAGAACATCAACTGGATGCAGTTACCGGACTGAGTGGCAGTGGGCCTGCATATGGCTATCTGATGATTGAAGCACTGGCCGATGGGGGAGTGCGCTGTGGTCTGCCCCGTGATGTATCATTGATGCTGGCCGCACAAACCGTGCTGGGTGCGGCCAAAATGGTATTGGAAACGATGATGCACCCAGGTGCGTTAAAGGATGCGGTCGCCAGCCCAGGTGGCACGACGATTGCGGGTCTGCACGCACTGGAAAAAGCGGGGGTCCGTGGGGCACTGATCGATGCTGTGGTGGCAGCCACGGAACGCTCGAAAGAATTGGGCAAAAATGCGGGCTGAATCACAACAAACAGTCTGAAAGCCTTCCATATTGCCTTCCAATTCAGGCAGTAAAGTTTGCGCAGATACCGTGAAGATTCGGCTGACTCGTATCTGGCAAGAGAAATCAAGCATCTTACGGAAGTGAGGGGATTCAAGTGGGTCAATCAATGGTCACTCGTGCCGGGGAAATAGCATGAGAAAAATCCTACAGTTCTTGGCCACCGAAGGTGCTTTTCTATACGAAAAGTTCGATTTTCGCATTGTGGATTCAGAGTACGTCGCAAGTTTTGGTGGAACCGGAAGTATCAAGCTCACAAACGATTTTGTTGAGTTGAATTTCTGGCTTGACCGAGATCGACTGTTCATGGATTTGAGGAGTACTAGTTCTCAGTCAAAGAACTCGTGGTTTTCCATGGACATAATTATACAATTGCTCACCGGTGAAGTGAGGGACAAAGCACTAATGGATCATGAGAATGTGAAGTTTTTGCAGGAACACTTTGAGAGGATTCAAGACTGCTTCACTAAGCAGAAATTGGCAACCACGGAGTCGACTTGCACAAAACTTGAGCGTCAGCGTTCAAAGAGGCTGTTTGGTTGAGTTACCTTTTTACAATTTTAGCAGGCTGTGCTGGTTTGAACGGTTGCACCATGGCCGGTTGAGGAGCTTTTAGCCTGCAAATTCTGGCTGCATCTTAATAATTACGCCAAAACCGACCCATCTGGGGATACTGTGTGCTATAAGTTTTACAGGCGGATTATTTGCCAAAATCGTTACAATCGCAATAACGGTTTTGAACCCGAAAAATAACGATTCGCGGCACCCGTACCGAGAACTCATGAGAACCGCACGCACCCCAAACGATTCCCATGCCCACGTGATGGTGGTATTCGGCACCCGTCCGGAAACCATTAAGGTGGCACCGGTCATCCGGCAGCTACAGCTTCATTCAAACATTCAGACAACCGTGGCATTCACTGGGCAGCACCGCAACCTGGTGGAACCACTCCTAAAACTGTTCAAAATTGATGTGAACATCACACTGGATGTGATGAAACCAAATCAACCATTGAACGGCTTGCTGGCCAATGTGCTGCACACCATCGATCCGGTGCTGGCAGAGCATTCGCCCGATCTCGTTCTGGTGCAAGGAGATACGACAACGGCTCTGGGCGGGGCTCTGGCCGCCTTTCATCGTAAAATTGCGGTCGGACACATTGAAGCGGGCCTGCGAACCAGCGATCCCCGCGTGCCTTTTCCAGAAGAAACCAATCGTCGCCTGATCAGTCAGGTGGCAGAGTTGCATTTTGCGGCAACGGGCGATAATCGCCGCAGATTACTGAAAGAAGGCATCCCACCTGCGGGTGTGTTTCAAACAGGCAATCCGGTAGTTGATGCCTTGCAGCAGATAGGCACCACGGTCAATCCATCAGATAAAACACAGACATTAATAGACAAAACTGCGCAATATCGTCGAATTGTGCTCACGACGCACCGTCGCGAGAGCATGGGCGATGTGATGGAAGGCAATTTGAAGGTGCTGGCCGATTTTGTCGAACGAAACCATGAGGCTGCTCTCATTTTTGCAGTGCACCCCAATCCGAATGTCAAAGAATGTGCGCAGCGAATTCTGGGCAATCGCCCACGGATCCATCTGGTGGAGCCACTTGACTATGCCGATTTCATCCACGTGCTGAAGCATTCGTGGCTGATCTGTTCAGATTCAGGTGGGATACAGGAAGAGGCACCCAGCCTGGGCAAACGAGTAATCGTGTTGCGAAACGAAACCGAACGTCCTGAAGCAATTGAGTCGGGATTTGCGACGCTGGCAGGTGATCCAGCGATTTTCGCAGAAAAGTTAGCTGCAATTTATCCCCACGCTGACCGTGTGCCACCTGCTAAGGACAATCCCTTTGGAAGTGGGGATGCAGCACAACGTATTGTGGAAGCGATCCAGGCCTGGTGGCAGGCAGGCAAAACCGCACCTACAGGAGCTGTTTATGCCAGTTGAACCCACGGAACAACGACAGCACATCCTGACAATCGGCCTGGAAGATTACTTCCAGGTGGGGGCGTTCAACCGCATTATTCAACGCGGACAGTGGTATCGCTTCGAGAATCGTCTGGAACGCAACACCAGGCGGATGCTGGAATTACTCGACGAAAATCAACAAAAAGCAACATTCTTCGTCCTGGGCTGGATTGCTGACCGGTTCCCCGAATTGGTGCGTTCCGTTGCAGATGCCGGCCACGAAATTGGCAGCAAAGGCTACTATCACCGTGGCGTCCAAGGGTTGACCCCAACGGAATTTCATGAAGATTTAATGAACTCCCGCCAGGCAATTGAAAAAGCCACCGGTAAACGCGTGCACGGCTTCCGTCTGGCAGATGGCTGGCTGGGTGAAGACGATCTGTGGGTTTTTGATGTGCTGGCCGATTGTGGCTTTCGCTACGATTCCAGCATCGCACCGCTGGGTCGCACCTTTGCCGATCAGGCGTTTCGTCGAGAATTGCACACCATCGATACGATGCACGGCCCGCTGGTGGAATTACCCATTTCCACCACGAAGGTGGGATGGTGGCAACTGCCATTTGCAGGAGGGAATTACCTGCGTCAATTCCCCCAGTGGTTCATTCGCAGCAAAATGCGAAAATGGCAACGCAAACAGACTTCGCCCATTGTGATGTACTGCCACGTCTGGGAAATTGACAGCGAGCAACCCACGATTACCGCGTCTGGCTGGCTCACGAAGGTAAGGCACTATCGCAATCTGCACCGCATGGAAGATTATCTGCGGTATTACTTCCAGCATTACCGCTTTACCAGTGCAGCAAATTATCTGAAGCTGCCAGTGGAGGATGCCGACACAACGGAACCCTTTACCTGGAAAGAACTTACGGATCATGCAGCAAGAAAGCCCATTGCCACCAGGTCGCACCGCCCCGGGGTGACAATTGTCATTCCGTGTTACAACGAAGAGCTGATTCTGCCATATTTGTCCAATACATTGGCCAGCGTACGGCAACATCTGGCACCTGCGTACGATTTGTCGTTCATTCTGGTGGATGATGGCAGCAAAGATGCCACGTGGGCGGGTCTGCAACAGACATTTGCGAATCAAAGCGATGTGCAACTGATCAAGCACCCTGTCAATCAGGGGGTGGCAGCCGCAATCACCACAGGAATACAGGCGGCAAACACCGAAATTGTCTGCAGCATGGATTGCGATTGCACTTACGATCCCCACGAATTGGCCAATATGATCCCCAAGTTGACGAAGGATGTCGACATGGTGACCGCATCACCTTACCACCCCGATGGCATGGTGCGAAACGTCCCCGGTTGGCGTCTGGTGCTGTCACGTGGGGCTTCGTGGTTATACCGACGGGTGCTGCACCACCGATTGTACACGTACACCAGTTGTTTTCGCGTCTATCGCCGCAGTGCGATTGTGCCACTCCAACTGACCAGAACTAATTTTTTAGGTGTGGCAGAACAATTGGGGCTGCTCGATATCCACGGTGGGAATATCGTGGAGCATCCTGCAACACTGGAAGTGCGGATGCTGGGTCGCAGCAAAATGAAGACAGTCCGCACGATTCTCGGGCATTTACGTTTGTTGTGCCACCTGACCCGCAAACGCTGGTCAACCAAAAAAACGATTCGACAACCACAATCCGTTTCCCCTGCCAAGGAAGAACAGGCGGAACAGCAACAACCGGTGTGTGTTGCCTAACTTATTGATTTCAAGGGACTTACAGAAAAGAGACTCGCATCTGATGAATATGCTGCCGAAACCACTGCAAGTAATGCAATTACCCTCTGATCAGGACGCCACCGGCCGCACGCTGGGTGCGGAAGAAATCGCTCTCATTACCGAAGCGATTCAAAGTGGCACGCTGACAGTCACCAAAGGAAAATTCGCCAAATCGTTTGAACAACAGTTCGGCGAAATGCACGCAAGTACCGCAGTGGCCTGTACTTCCGGCTCGGCTGCCATCCACTGTGCCGTGGCAGCACTCAATCCGGAGCCGGGCGATGAAATCATCACCACGTCGATTACGGACATGGGTGCTTTGACACCAATTTTGTACCAGGGTGCAATTCCGGTATTTGCCGATGTCGATCCGCTGACCGGCAATGTGACCGCACAAACGATTGCAGATCGGATTTCGGATCGCACAAAAGCGATCATAGTTACCCACCTGTTTGGCAATCCGTGCGACATGACTTCGATCATGGAACTGGCCAACAAACACCAGATTCCAGTCATTGAAGATACCGCACAGGCATTCCTGGCTACCCACCGTGGGCAGAAAGTGGGCACTTTTGGCAAACTGGGCTGTTTCAGCCTGCAACAAGGGAAGCACATTACCACTGGCGAAGGTGGTGTGGTGCTCAGCACCGATCCGGAATTAGCAAGACGGGTCTATCTGTTCGTGAACAAGGCCTGGGGCTATGGCGATCCCAAGCCGGATCACTATTTTCTGGCGTTGAACTACCGCATGAGCGAGCTGCAGGCCGCCTGTGCGTTGGGTCAATTGCCAAAACTGGCCGACATTGTGGAGAAACGACGCCAGACTGCGGACTGGCTGACCAAGCAGATCAGCGATCTGCCCGGCATTACCACCCCACCACGAGATGAAAACAATCAGCCAGTTTACTGGAAATATACCCTGCTGGTCGATCCCAAAGTCATCCCAGGTGGGACAGTGGGACTAGCACAGTCGTTAAAGCGTTGGAATATCGCCAGTGCCCCACGGTATATTCAAAAACCTGCCTTTCGCTGTCAGATTTTCAGCGAACAACGCACATTTGGCAACAGCCGCTGGCCATTTACGCTGGCACGCCCCGAAGCGGTGGATTACCACGCAGATCGATTTCCGGGCACATTCCGCTATCTCGATGAGGTATTGGTGCTGCCCTGGAACGAATGTTACACCACCGAACACCTGGAATATATCGCCAGCGCCCTCCACACGTGCGTGGGTGAACTGATTCAGGGGGCCAACAATGCCTGATCGTATTCGCTTTGGCCTCATCGGAACAGGTGGGATTGCCCAGAGCTATGTGACCGCGTTTGAAAACCACCCCGATGCCAATCTGGTGGCAGTATGCGATGTGCGTGCCGAAGCAGCACAGGCAATGGCAGAGCGTGTTCGCTGTGCCGCCTTTACTTCCATTGAAGAAATGGTCCAGCGTGGGCCGGAAATGCAGGCAGTCGTGGTCTGCACCCCACCCAGTACCCACGAAGAAATTGTCTGCAATCTGGCCAAATGGAACCTGCATGTGCTCTGCGAAAAGCCATTCGCCCTGTCGGTGGATAGTGCGAAGCGGATGATTGCGAGTGCCCAGCAGCATCGCGTGCAGTTGACCATGGCCAGCAAGTTTCGCTACACGCAGGATATGATCCGACTGAAAAGTCTGATCGCTTCTGGCGTGTTGGGTGAAATTCAGCTGCTGGAAAATGCCTTTACCGGCAAAGTGGATATGAGCCAACGCTGGAATGCGAAGCCAGCCGTTTCCGGTGGGGGTGTTCTGGTCGATAATGGCACCCACAGTGTGGATATTGTCCGTTATCTGCTGGGCCCGGTGAAACTGGTGCATGCCATTGCGATGCCCAACATTCAAAAACTGGAAGTGGAAGATTCTGCCCGCCTGCTGGTGCAGACCGCCAGTGGCATCCCCGCCAGCATTGACTTAACCTGGAGCCTGAACAAGGAACTGGATTGGTTTGTCAGCGTGTTTGGCACCCACGGTGTTGCTCAGGTGGGGTGGCGGGAATCTCGCTACAAGCAGAGCACCGCACGCGAATGGATTCGTTTTGGCAACGGTTACGACAAAGTGCAGGCATTTCGCGATGAGCTGGGCAATTTTGCCCGCTGCTGCCGTGAAAATGAGCAACTTCTCATTAATTCCGATGATGCACTGGCTTCGGTGCATGTCATTGAGCAGGCGTATCAGGCGATGAAAAACACAAACTGGCTTCCACTGGAATAGTTGCTGCATGTCGAATCCCCCACGTATTCACCCCACAGCTTTAGTGGAAGACCATGTATCGATTGGTCAGGACACATCGATCTGGGACAACGTCCATATTCGCCACCACACCACCATCGGCGAACAATGCATCGTGGGGGAAAAAACCTACATTGCTTACGGTGTTCGGATCGGCCACCGCTGCAAAATCAATGCGTTTGTCTATATCTGCAACGCAGTAACGATTGAAGATGGCGTGATGATTTCGGCGGGAACCATTTTTACAAATGATCGTTTCCCGCGGGCCACCACACCCGATTTGACGCAGTTGCGGCCCAGTGATCCCGATGAACATACCCTGCCCACGCTGGTGCGGGAAGGTGCCACCATCGGTGCGGGCTGTACGATCGGTAACGACCTGGAAATTGGCCGTTTTGCGATGATTGGGATGGGCTCACTGGTCACCAAATCAATTCCTGATTTTGTGCTGGCGATGGGCCATCCTGCAAAACCGGTGGGCGTGGTCTGTCGCTGTGGGCAGCTACTGGCACGCTACCACCCGGAACCGTTCCCCACAGACGAGTGGCTGACGTGTGCCTGTCAGCGAAGCTACCACGTGCAATCAACCAGCGTGCAGGAAGTAGCAGTAAGCACAATGAGTGGTGGTACGGGCATGCTGCCTGTGAACGAACATGGGCAAGATGCCCTTGCTACAGAAACTGGCACCTCGGAGAAAAACTGATGAGCGAGAGAATTGGCATCGTTGGTGGGGGGCTTTTGGGGATGATGCTGGCCCTGCGGTTTCGCCAGCAGGGGCACGAAGTAACCATTTTGGAAGCCGCACCCGAACTGGGTGGGCTGGCAGCTACCTGGCAGCTCGGGGATATTCACTGGGACAAGCACTACCACGTGATCCTGCTTTCGGACCAGCACGTGGGCAATTTGCTGGCTGAACTGGGCCTGAAAGACCAGATGCGCTGGGTGCAGACGAAAACGGGCTTCTACACCGATGGCAAGATGTATTCGATGTCGAATTCCGTCGAATTTCTGAAATTCCCACCACTGCGACTGATTGACAAGTTTCGGCTGGGTGCCACGATCATGCGGGCTTCCAAAATCAAAAACTGGCAGAAACTGGAGCAGATTCCGGTAGTGGACTGGCTGAAACGCTGGTCCGGTCGCCGCACCACCGAGAAAATCTGGATTCCCCTGCTGCGGGCAAAACTGGGCGACAGTTACGAATCAGCTTCGGCAGCGTTTATCTGGGCGATTATTGCCCGCATGTACGCTGCTCGCCGCAGTGGGCTGAAACAGGAACAGTTTGGCTACGTGCAGGGTGGATACGCCACAATTCTGCAACGTTTTCAGCAGCACCTTGAGCAGTTGGGCGTGGAAATCCTGACGAATACCCCCACCCAGCAGGTGCGTTCCAGCCAGGCCGGGCCGGAAATCGTCACTAACAACGGGGAACACTCTTTCGATCGCGTTGTGGTGACCACTGCTGCACCGATTGCGAGGCGATTATTGCCGGAACTTACCGCTGCGGAACAACTTACGCTCGATCAGGTCAAATATCAGGGGATTGTCTGTGCGTCTATTCTGCTGAAAAAACCCCTAGACCGCTACTATGTGACCAACATCACCGATACGTGGGTGCCATTTACTGCGGTCATTGAAATGACCACGCTGGTCGACCCACAGGAATTTGGCGGTAAAACCCTGGTCTACCTGCCCAAATATGTCGCACCGAATGATCCGATGTTTGAAGAGCCGGAAGAACAGATCAAAGAGCGTTTTCTGGCAGCACTGGCCCGGATGTACCCCCACTTTCAGCGGGAAGATGTGCTGGCGTTCCAGCTATCGCGGGTGCGGAATGTTTTTGCGATTTCGACGCTGAATTATTCGCAGCACGTCCCACCCGTCACCACGTCGGTGCCCGGTGTCTATTTGTTAAATTCTTCTCATATTGTCAATGGCACATTAAATGTGAACGAGACACTGCAACTGGCGGAGACAGGCTGGAAAACCGTCCTGAACTCCCACCAGAATCAGTTGCAGGGGGTGGGTGCCTGATGAATCGCCTTCTTTCCAGTGTTTCGCTCGATCTGGACAACCAGTGGTCGTACATGAAGACCCACGGTGATGCCGGGTGGGAGGCATTGCCGAGCTATCTGTCGACGGTGGTCCCACGTGTGTGCGACTTTCTGGCCGCACGGCAGTTGAAAATTACCTGGTTTATCGTGGGCCAGGATGCTGCCAAAGCTGGCGATCGTACTGTCCTGCAACGCTTGCCCGCAGATGGCCACGAGGTGGGTAATCATTCGTTCCACCACGAACCGTGGCTGCACCTCTACACGCGGGAACGGATTCATCAGGAACTGGCCGATACCGAAAACGCCATTCAGGAAGTGATGGGGGTGAAACCGAACACCTTTCGTGGGCCAGGCTTCAGTTTATCCCCACTGGTGCTGGATGTGCTGATGGAACGTGGCTACCTGTTGGATGCCTCTACCTTCCCCACCTACCTGGGGCCGTTGGCACGTGCCTATTACTTTGCTACATCGCGTGGGTTTACGGAAAAAGAGAAGCGGGAGCGAGCCCAGCTTTTTGGCAAGTTTGCCGATGGCCGCCAACCGCTGAAGCCGTACTACTGGCACGGCGACCGTGGGCAGATTCTGGAAATTCCCGTCACCACGATGCCAATTGCAAAGGTGCCGATCCACCTGAGCTACATCCTGTATCTGGCCTGTTACAGCGAGGCACTGGCCCTGACCTATTGGACCACCGCACTGCGGATGTGCTACCACGCGGGGGTGGAACTGTCACTGCTGCTACACCCACTGGACTTTCTGGGTGGGGATGATGTGCAGGCACTGGACTTTTTCCCCGCGATGAAGCTGCGCGGTGCCACCAAAATGGCCATTGTCGCACGCCTGTTTGATCGTCTAGAAAAGTTTTATCAGGTCATACCAATGGGCGATCACGCCCACGCGATTGCAAAACGCGGTGCGTTACCCAAAAAGCGATTGGCAATTTAACGCACCATGCATCGTTTTCGTTAAACAAACAGCATCACAATCGTTAAAAATCGTTCCGGATTTTACCAGGATGCCCCCACCTGTTTTTCATTGCATTTTTCTCAGAGGCGATTATCCTGAATCCAGGTGAAGTCGCGATCAGCCAAAATGAGCGATTGGAGCAGAATCGCATCGTATCCACTCTCGCGACTTTGCTCAATCGCGGATCATCTGGCGGCGAGGTTCTACCCATGGGTATGCGATGGCGGGCGGTTCTCACACGGGCTACTGACGCCGAGGCACGCGAGATTGCGGTTGCTGCCCAGCAACTTATCCCCAGCCTGACGAATAAGATTGACGCATCCGTTGTTTCCGAGCGATCACCAGCCGTTCCGGCCCCATGGCTTGTATTACAAATGTTCAATTTTCAGAGCCGTCGACCAGAATTTTGCAATATGCCGACATGCATTGGTGAGGCATTTTCGGACAGCGTTTTTCAGACATCGCCTGCGTCAGATGCACTGAAGGAGATTGCGAAAGAACCACATGTAGCTCTTGCAATTCTTGCCAGCAGAATACTCGGCGAGGCAACTTTCGTTATTTGCTCGGACACATTGTGTTGTTCGGGTTATCTGAGATTTACAAATGGTGATTTTGTCACCGGAGAAATATACGGATGGGAGGGAAACAGTTCACTATGGAGTATGTCACGGAACAGCTATCGTGAGGAGGAAATTGAACTGACTGATGAAGGAGACTATGACTACTACAAACCGGTTGTCGATGGGCTAATCGAAACAATTGGCCCAGGTGCAGACGAGTTATTTTTATCACCGATTGGTGGTGGTGCGGAGGGCGAATGCCTTCGCTACCAGATTCTGGCGAAGCGTGAGCTGATTACGCCAGTGGTCGCAATAAATGAAAACGCCGAAGATACAGTAAACGCAACGCCAATAGACAGCGTCGCAAAGGCGAAGCGTCCCTGGTGGAAGTTTTGGTAGAGAATCGAGTTCACATATTAAACCGTTGCTTGAAGGATTTCCGACAACGCGCGAAAATGAGTGGGGTTTCACTTTTGTCGGATTTCAAAAATGAAAAATAATTAATTCTCATTATTTTCTTCATTCTTTCGGCTATAGTGGGGATTCTTGGACAATTTGGTGCCCTGCCTTGAACAAGTTCGAAATCAATTGCATTAACTGTCAGGCCACACTCTATGTGAGTTCGACCGATGTTGGTAAACGCATTCGTTGCCCCAAGTGCCAGCAGTTACAGTTGGTACAGAAACCCGAACTGCCATTTGTGAAGAATATGCCCCCGCTTCCCACTGCCGGAGCGAACAAAAAAGTCGCCTGTGCCTGCTGTGGGGAGTTGATTTCTGCCGCTGCGGCAGCCAAAGACAAATATTGTGCATCGTGCCGTGGCAATCCGGCAGAAAAACCGGAATGGCAAAATGTTTCGGGGTATGGTTTCGCAGGTGAAGGCAGCAGCGAATCCAGCATCGATTTCGGTGCCACCCTGAAAGAATGGTGGCCCACAGGTGAAGGTACTCGCGTTCCTTATTCGTGGCGGGGTGCATTCACCACCAGTCGTGGCTATGCCCTGGAAGGGCGTTGGCAACCCGCCCTGAAATTACTCAATCCGCTCTATCTTCAGGCAGTGAAAGAAAAAGTGCTCGATGCACACACCCTGAATCGCCCACTGGCATACTGCCTGATTCGGTGGGCAAAACTGCAATTGCGTGATTTTCTGAGTTTCAAATACAAACTCACTGGCCCACTGCGTTATTTACTGAAAGTGGTTGCAGAGGCACAGAAATGGGGACGGCCCATTGATCCGTTTCAATGCCCACTTTGTGAAACGAAAACTAATTCATTGCTTGGCTGGGTACAACTTCGCACGAAGCAGGCGAATGTGTATACCTGCTGCGTGCCGATCGATCCCAAAGATAACAACATTGTAATGCAACTGTTCCAGATTCATCAAAAAATGGAACTGGCACAATATCTGGACAGCGAAGTTGCTGCTGCCGACAATTTGACCGCAAAAATACCCGCATGGTTTCATGTACTGCAGTTTCAGGAACAGACATGGATCAGCAAGGTGAATGATACCTTCTCCAATCGATTGGATAAAGCCACCGGGGGCATCCTCACACCGGAACGAGTTGAGCTGGCATTAAGAATCATCGCCGAGATGGCCTGACCTGCGTTGCGTTGTCTTTGTAACCCTTTTTCATTTCAATCACATCTTTTCCTCGGCTCGTTATTTGTAATTGAAGAGGAACAGCACCCTTTCACGTAAAACCTGGTTATACCTTGCCATTTTATTTAGTATTGCCTAAATTGTATTCTAGATGAACCAAACAATGGATTCAGGCATGTCGTATTCAATTTATAGGCGGGGATTTACCCTGATCGAACTGTTAGTGGTCATTGCCATCATTGCCATCCTGATTGGCCTGCTGCTTCCTGCGGTGCAAAAAGTTCGCATGGCAGCACATAAAGCCCAGTCCAGTAACAACTTAAAGCAAATGGGTATTGCGTTGCATGCCTACCACGATACTTACCAGCACTTCCCGGCTGGGTATCTGGCCGATTCGCGTGCCGCTACCCGCAATCCCGATACGTGGGATGGCCCGAACGGCTGGGCGTGGGGAACTGCCATCCTGCCTTACATCGAACAGGATAATCTGTATCGACAGTTGCGGCTTGATCTGCCTGCCTGGGATGCTGCTAATACCGCACTGGTTGCCCAGCCAGTGAAGACGTTTTTGAATCCTGGTGCACCTGATTCGCAGCCAACCATGAATGTGAAAGACACCACAGGCGCCACCATTGCCCAGTGGGGGCGTTCGCACTATGTGGCGAACAATGGCCAGGATGAAAGCTGGGGCTATCTGCAGCACGAACTGTCTGGTCTGGCCGGACGCGGGCCGTTTTATCGCAACTCGCGAGAATCTATTGCTTCAATTACCGATGGAACCAGTACCACCATTTTTCTGGGCGAACACACCACCATCAGCGACAAAACCTGGGTGGCGGTGCACCAGAATGCGGTGGTTTGTCCGACCGATCCAAACCGCTTCCCGTTCACCACTTGCGATGCTGCTGCCACCCTGGTGCTCTGCCATAGTGGGCCTGCAGCCGGCGAACCTGGGATTGTGCACCCACCAGGCTGGCCGACGTGCCACGTATGCCAGATGTACGCACCCTGGGCAGGCGGTGGCCTGGTGCTGATGGGCGACGGTCATGTGCAGTTTATCCCCACCACGATCAACATTAATGTGTTCTCTGCGATGTCCAGCGTCGCCGCAGGAGACCTGGCGGATGAATAGCACAAAGGTATCTCAGTGGAAAATCATTACTATAGTGATCAGCTTAGTAGGGATTCCTGTGGGGCTATTACTCTTTTCGGGCTGCCCCAGCTATCCCGAGGTGACATCGCCAGAGAGTTTGCAGTTAACCAAAAAGCTCTACGGTGCGTGCAACACCAAAAATGAGAAACTGCTGGCAGAAACCAAAGCAGATCTGACGAAACTTCTTGCTGAGCAAAAGGTTACGAAAAATGAAGCAGATGCATTTCAGGGAATTATTGCTTTAGCTGAGGCCCACCGGTGGGATAAAGCGACCCAGGAAGCGTTCCAGTTCGCCAAAGACCAGGTCGGGCGATAATCAATTTCTGTCGATGACCGTCCGCGAGCCGCCCCACCCCCTGGAACGTGCGATTACCGAAATGGTGAATGTACACATCCTTGGCCACCAGCAATTGAAAACCTGCTTGTAATGCCCGCACGCTCCAATCATCATCCTCAAAAAAGCCGGTGCCAAACTGTTCATCCAAAGGACCGATCTGCTGCACCACATCACGCCGCACCGCCAGACAGAAACCTTTCAGCCGTTCCACGCTGAGTGCCTGTTGGCTGTGCTGCTTCTGCACCTGCATCGCAAACAACGGCAATTCTTCCAGTTGCTGGTAGCCAGCTGCCATTTGCTGTAGGGCTGCGGTTTCGTTGCTCATTGGCCCCACCGTGCCCACTTTGGGGAGCACCATCTGCGCAATTTTGTGAGCCGACGGTGATAGCCACGGTTAAACTTGAGACGGTTGTGACAACAAACGCCATTCCCGCGCAGGCGGGAATCCAGTTCGTAGACTTTCTGATCTCCTTTTCTGAATCCTTGACCAGTAGCCTCTTCGTACTTCGTCCCTTGTAGGTCCAATCTTTTGGATGTCCGTGATCCACTAATCAGAATAATACTATTTATCCAGCAATAGAATATTTCATGTAGACCATCGATTATTGATAGCATACCGTTGAAATTGTGAAATGTCTGTCATTGTAGAAATAATCTCGTTAAGCAGTAACTTTCTTTCGAGAATAGGATCCCAAATACTCAAGCACCATGTTGCAGGAAAGCTTGCCAAAAAGCTTGTCCATTCTGAATAACGGAATTGTTTTCTGGACAACCGAAAACTCAATCCAATTTGTTTGACGTCCTTCAGATTATTCAATAAAATTAGCAATGCAATATCATCAAGCTCAGCTTCAACTATATCATCTTGCGAATCAACTATAGTAGCATTTTGTGCTTTGAGCCAAATGATAAGATCTGCCATATGTAATATTGGCCCTTCGGTGTCAGGTATAATTGTCAGAATTCTAACATCAGCTAAATCAGTTTCAGCATACACACAATTCCAGCTTGGTGTTAAAAGATTGATTCGAAGTTCGTTCCATGACATACTGTTACTGCCTGCAAATAAAGAGAATTTTGATTAGATTACTATTTTTATTTGATTCTAGGAGGATTTCTCCACCCAACATTTGGATTTAATGTATCATAGAGAAGAAGTTCCCATTGCTCAGGAGTGCATGCATAAACAGGAATGTCATCGGTAACTCCTTGTTGTCGTGCAGACTATATGCGATGATTTCCTTCCATAATTACACTCTAGCCTGCCCGGTAGCATAACCGCCATTATCGCGATTTTCGGTTTTATCGTAGGTAAACGTGCTGTCGCCATCGGCCTGCAACTGGGCGATGGAGGCCAGAAAGCCCTTGGCTCTTATCTCATCATTCAACCAGATAGCGACGATCGTTTTCGCGTCGCGTGAAGCCAATTTTGTCAAAATACTCACAAAGTGGCACGGCGTACTTCCGTGTGGTCTGCAGTTTTTCCCGTAGTTCGGAAACAGTGAAGCCGTTGCCACCTGTGGCCAGGGTGCGTGCGTGCTGCTTAGCGGCCTCCAGATGTTGCTGGTGCAGGAAAATTGTTGCCGTCAGTGGGACAATCTCCCCTTTCGCAATGGCCACTGCAATTACTTCCCCCAGTTCTCTTGATAACGTGCCAGCCATTTTGCGAAACTCTTCCAGTTCCGGTGGCTGCAGTCCACCTTGTAGAATTGCAGCAACAATTTTGTTCTTTAATTGCAACTGATTGTGGGTCAGGCGCGGGCGAAAGTCGGCGTGTGCCAGTTTACGACCTTGTTCTGTGGTGGTCACCTGTTGGGTGTCAACCAGGTGTTCAATCACCGCATCGACCATCGGGTCATTATTCAGGTAATGAAACCGCGAAATCAGGTGCTGTCGATCGTAATTCAGTTGCAGCGGATTGGCACGGTGCAGTGCCAGCAGTTCCTGCAGCACCTTATTCGCCAGTTCATTAATGATCGCGGCAGAAAAATAATGATTTCCTTTGCCCAATCTCTGCACCACCTGCTGTGTGGTGGCTGTCGCGATTGTGGGATCAATTTCGCCTGGCATAATGCCAATTTCACGTACCAATTCCGGTGGGGTAAACCCATTGCTGCCACGAAACCAGGCGAACGCTGTCAACCGCCTGAGCGGATCATTCGTTTGTAATTCCTGAAGTTGCCGCATTGGTTCGAGTTGCCGGCGATGAATTTTGCGGCTGGTGGGCTGAATCACTTTTCCCCCACCCAGCGTGATGGTGGCAGCAGAGTCCCGCACGATGAACGGTTGCCCCCATGTGACCGTGACTGGTTCATCCAGAAAAATCTGTGCGAGTGCGTGCTGTCCCGGGTTCAGGTGATCGGCCTCCAGCAGGCTGAGGACCCCCATTGCCTCGGTGGTACCTGCGTGCAGGCGGACCGGCAGGCGATGCCGCAAGCCACGTGGGTAGCGGGCAACGGCTTCCAGTTGTACCGTAATCAGGCGGCTGGGCTGCAGGTAGCCTGGGGTGGCCAGTTCGTGCCCACGATGCAGTTGGTGGGAATCAACGTCTGCCAGGTTGATTGCGGCACGCTGGCTGCGGCCAAGCTGATCGTGGGACAAACTGTGCGACTGCAACCCACGCACCCGTACACGGGTGCCTGCAGGTTGCAATTCCAATTCATCCCCCACGTGGGTGGTACCACTGATAATCGAACCGGTGACCACGGTGCCATGGCCCTGCACCACGAAAATCCGGTCGATGGGCAGGCGGAACCAGGAATTCCGATTGGCAAAAATCGCCGTATCTGCCTGCTGATCAAGAGCTTGCAGCAATTCTGCCTTGCCCTGCTCGGTGGGAATGGCGGTGCGGACAATCGGAGCTTCTGCCAGAAAAGTTTTTTCCATTGCGTCGCGGATTTCCAGTTCCAGCAACTCCAGTGCCGATTCATCCACCAGATCGGCTTTGGTAATCGCAATTACCCCACGTGGGATGCCCAGGTAACGCAGAATGTCGAGGTGTTCGCGGGTCTGGGGCATGATGCCATCGTCTGCTGCAACCACCAACAGGGCAAGGTCGATTCCTGTCGCACCCGCAAGCATGTTTTTAATGAATTTCTCATGACCTGGGCAATCCACCACGCCAAACTGGTGCTGAGGCGTGGTAATCTGGGCAAATCCGATGTCGATACTGATGCCACGTGCTTTTTCTTCCGGCAATCGGTCGGTGTCCACACCCGTCAGCATTTTAATGAGAGAGGTTTTCCCATGATCGATGTGGCCAGCCGTGCCAAGAATCAGATTCCGTGTCATAGTAAATTCAATCAACTGGGTAATGATGAAAGTTTTGTGAGAAGCTTTTGCCGGTAAACGTGCTCCCACAAGAGGAGTGCGGTGACAGTTTTCGCATCGCAGATCGTGCCATCGGCCACCATTTGCAGTGCATCGACCCGTCGCACCACGTGGGGAGTCAGTTGTTCATCAACTTCTGGTCGGGCGATCCCCTGTTCCAGATCCCACGCGAAGAAAAGGTGCAGTTTTTCGTTCAGCACCCCTGGGGATGCATAAAAGAAACCGTGGTAGTGCCATGAGGCAGCCCGGTAGCCCGTTTCTTCCGCAAGTTCTCGCTCTGCACAGACTTGCAACTTTTCGGCAGGCTCCAGGGTGCCCGCAGGTACCTCCCACAAGGTGTCTGCCACTGCAAAGCGGTAATTTTTCAGCAGGCAGATGTGGTCGGCATCAATAATGGGCAAAATCACCACCGCACCCGGGTGGAGAATCAGGTCGCGGGTAAATGAAACACCATCATCATTCGTTTCCTGATCGAGATAAACCTGAATTTTTCGACCTTGATGGATCAGTTCTCTAGCCAACTGTTTCTCCTGTGGATTTCACGAATAATGCCCGAATTGCAAAAAGAGTGCAGTTCATTCACTGGTCAGCCAGGCAATGAATAAAACGAAGATACCCAGCATAAAAACAACCAGCAAAATGAACATGTTCAAATTATCGCCGATCCACTGACGCAACTTCGATTTCGATTTCTGGTTGTGCGTTTCTGGAATAGTGCCACCAAGCAACCGAATGCAGTTGGAACTGAACGCACACAGGGCGGGGTATTCACGTTGGATTCTTTCAACGCGATCTTCCAGTTTTTCCGATTCGATGCCCCACAGGTCGCGGAATTTCGCTGCTTCACGAATGCGATCTCGCGGAGACATCGGATAGATATCCAAAATCGTTTGCACAGCACTTTCCAGATCGGGCGAAATCGCCTTCGGCGGGTTGTAATCCAGCCCACCCTTCAGGGAGTTGACATAATTACGCACCAACGGAAAATCGATCGAAATATTATTCAGATGCTGCCACTGTGCCTGCCGTTCTGGGGGATCGAGGGTCCAGTATTTCTTGCCAAACTCTTCCACCCGGGCAAAAAGAATTTCCTGTGCTTTATCGCGCAAAAAATGCAGTTCGGTAGTTTTGGCTTCAAAACCAAGCACGGATAATGCTTCCCGATCGATCTGTTCCAGCAGAAAACCGGTACGTTGCAGGCGTTGCATCACTGCCGCACGCTGCTCGCTTTTGGATTGGTTCGCATCCAGTGCCAGCACTTGGAGTGCTGCCTGGTGATAAGGATCAAAATCTGAAGTCATTTCGTTTGATTGTCCGGTGGGTTGCTGGAATCGCCCTCATCCGGAGGTGAGAAATCTTTGTCGTACAGATTCAAAAACTGTTCCAGTGCCGTGCGGTTGTTTTCAATCGCAAACGGATCCTGAGTGCCCAACGCTTCCTCAAACCCATCCAGCAGCATTCCCAGCACTTCCCGCAGATCGGTGGGCAGTTCCTGATAGAGCCGTTCTGCCCGTTTCAGCAGATAACGGTTGACGCTGTCTTCCCGAGGGTGCATCTTGAGCTTTTTCATCTCTTCCAATGCCCGCTGGATCTCTTCTTTCGAAAGATTTCCCTTGGTGGCTTTGGTAATGACGGTAGAAACCTTTGTTTTGGTTGCCACAATCTCTGCTTCTACTTCCAGCACGCCGTTCAGATCGTAGGTAAAGCGAACTTCCACCTCCTGCCCCGCAGGCCCAGGTGGGATACCTTTCACTTCCAGTTCGCCCAGTTGGTGGTTATCTTCCACCCGACGGCTTTCGCCCTGGAAGACCCGCAGAATGATCATGGTCTGGTTGGGATACAGCGTGGCAACCAGATCACTCTTGCTGACAGGGATCGTGGTGTTCCGTTGAATAATCGGCATGAAATAGCCATCACGCATTTCGCTGCCCATTTTCTTGCTGATCGCAATTCCCAGCGTAAATGGTGATACATCGGTGACCACCATATCCTCCAGCGAGGCATCCTGAGCAAACAGCCCTGCCTGCACTGCGGCACCCATCGCCACTACTTCGTCCGGATTCAGCCGACGGTGGGGCACTTTCCCAAGCATTCGGGCCACGCGGTCAAACAGTAGCGGGGTGCGTGTTGCCCCACCCACCAGCACCACTTCAGTTACATCTTCTTTTTTCACACGGCCGTCGCCCAGCACACGCCGAATCGGCAGTTCCACGCGGGCCAAAATTGGCTCAATCCAGGTTTCAAACTGGCTGCGGGTGACCGTAATTTCCATTGCATCGGCGGGTAGTTCCCCTTTGGCGTCGGGAATCCGAACCACGACACTTTCTTCGCGGGTTAACTTCTGCTTGGCACTTTCGCTCAGTTGCAGCATCCGCGACACTTGCAGTGGGGAACTCATTTCGGCACGTTCAAAACTGATACCTGCCCGTTCCAGCAACCGTGCGGCCAGTGTGCGGGTAAAATCCTCCCCACCGAGAATACTTTCACCCGAAGACGCCTTCACTTCCAAGGCACCATCAAACAGATCGACCAAGGATACGTCAAACGTGCCCCCACCCAGATCAATGATCAGAATGGTTTTATCTTCTTTTGTTTCGTGAAAACCGTAGGCAATTGCGGCTGCAGTGGGCTCGTTGATAATTCGTTCGACTTCAAAACCAGCAATTTTACCCGCTGCAATGGTCGCTTTGCGCTGGCGATCGTTGAAATAGGCGGGCACAGTAATGACAGCCCGCGTGACTGGTTCCTTGAGAAACGATTCTGCATCGGCCTTCAGCGACCGCAGGATCAGGCTGGAAAGCTCTTCCGGCTTGAGTTCCCGACCAGCAATTTTGGTGGTCCAGTCGGTGCCCATGTGGCGCTTAAATACCGAAGCGGCGGAATCCGGATACATCACCCGATATTCTTTGGCTTCTGCCCCCACCAGGACGCGGCCCTGATCGTCAATGGCCACCACCGATGGGGTAAGATTGGAACCCAAGGCATTGGGGATCAACGTGGGGCCGTTTTCACCCATGTAGGCAATCGCACTGTTTGTGGTGCCCAGATCGATTCCAACGATGCGGCTCATGGACTTATTTCCCTGTAAACGTGTTCTTTATTTTAGTCGAACTCCACCGATAGACGCTGATTTTTCCAAGATTGTTCGCGGGGCAGAATTAATGCCGAAAATGGCGAATGCCGGTAAACAACATCACCATATTGTGTTCGTTGGCTGCCTCGATCGATTCCTGATCCCGCATGGAACCACCAGGCTGCACCAGGCACTGCACGCCGTGGCCGGCTGCCTGATCGACATTATCCCGAAATGGGAAGAATGCATCTGAAGCCAGTGCGCTGCCACGTGCCAGTTCACCCGCTTTTTTGATGGCGATTTCCGTGGAATCAACGCGGCTCATCTGTCCGGCACCCACGCCGACAATTTTCGTCCCACGTGCCAGAACAATCGCGTTACTTTTCACATGTTTGCAGACCAGCCAGGCAAATTTCAGTTCTTCCAGTTCTTCTGGGGTGGGCTGGCGTTTACTGACTACTTTCCAGGTTTCCGGGTGGTCCGCACCCACGTCGCGGTTCTGCACCAGCATCCCACCATCGACGCGACGATAATCCCACCCTTGCGGGGGAAGACTGATTTCTGGCGTGGTCAGCAACCGCACATTCGCCTTCCAGGTGGGCTTGGTGGTGAGAATTTCGACCGCTTTCGGTTCAAACCCTGGTGCAATGATGCACTCCACAAACCGGCCCGGTTCGGCAATCAGATTCGCTGTCTCTTCATCCAATGGACGGTTAAACGCCAGAATCCCACCAAAAGCGGATTTGGGATCACCCGCCCAGGCATCTTCAAACGCTTTGACAAGCGTTGGAGCACTGGCCGCACCGCACGGATTGTTGTGCTTGACCACCACCACGGCAGGTGGGGCGAATTCCCGCACCAGGTTGAAAGCGGAATCGACATCCAGAATGTTGTTGTAACTGAGTTCTTTGCCGTGCAACTGGCGTGCTGTCGCCACGCACGCATGGTGGACACCTGGTTCCAGATACAATGCCGCCTTCTGGTGGTTATTTTCGCCGTAACGTAAGGTGCTGGAAAGAGTTGCGTTGATTTGCAGGTGGGGGGCAAATTCGGTTGTACTCTCCTCTTTTGCAAAATAATTCGCAATGGTGCTGTCGTAAGTTGCCGTCATTTGGAACGCCGCCGCAGCAAGTTGTCGACGGGTATGCAATGTTAACGAACCCTGATTTGCCTTCAATTCGGCAACAATATCCCCATACTGGCTGGGACTGGTAACCACCGCCACGGCGACAAAGTTCTTCGAAGCCGACCGCAGCATCGAAGGCCCACCGATATCGATATTTTCAATCAGTTCTTCTTCCGTAACTCCCTGTTTGGCAAGTGTTTGCGCAAACGGGTACAGATTGCATACCACCATGTCGATCGGTTCTATGCCGTGTTCTTCCATTGTCTGCAAATGTTCCGGCAAATCGCGTCGCCCCAGCAGCCCACCATGGATCTTGGGGTGCAGCGTTTTTACCCGCCCATCCAGCATCTCGGGAAAGTGGGTCACTTCGCTGATATCTTTGACCGTAAATCCTTTGGCAGCAAGAAGTTGCCGCGTTCCGCCGGTGGAAATCAACTCCACGCCAAATTCCGTGAGCACCCGCACCAGATCTTCAATGTGGGTTTTGTCCGAAAGGCTGATCAACGCTCGTCGGATGGGTAATTTCGTCATGCTGTCCCAGGTTCTCTGTGGTAGTTTCAATGCCAGAAATCCATTTTTTAGTTGTTCAGGTGCGAACGGGAAAGAAAAAGTGCGAAGAAAATATCACTGCAGATTATCTGAGGTTCCTGATTCGCTTGAAAAATGTGCGGCAAGTGATGGGTAAATTCTCATTAATGAGTTTACTTTCATAAAGATGGCCCACGGTGCGGTCAAATGGACGTTTTTTCGACGCACAACATCATATAACAACCTTGGTTTAACTACGTAGAACTTATGAACGATCTGGAAAAAACAGACCCAGCAATCTGGGCAGCAATTCAGGCAGAACGCCAACGTCAGCAGCACGGCCTGGAGATGATTGCATCCGAAAATTACACCAGCCGTGCGGTCATGCAGGCTCAGGGGAGCGTGCTGACCAACAAATACGCGGAAGGCTATCCCGGCCGTAGATATTATGGCGGCTGTGAGAATGTCGATGTGGTAGAGCGACTGGCCATTGAGCGGGTTTTGAAGCTGTTTCAGGCAGAAAAGGCCAATGTGCAGCCCCACTCGGGTGCTCAGGCAAATATGGCAGTCTTTCTGGCCGCACTGCAACCTGGCGACACCTTTTTAGCGATGGATCTGGCCCACGGTGGGCACCTGACGCACGGCATGAAGTTGAACATCAGCGGCAAATATTTTCAGCCGGTGGGTTACGGGGTGGATGCCAAGACCCACCAGATTGATTACGATCAGGTGGAATCTCTGGCGAAGCAGCACCAGGTAAAAATGATCATTGCGGGTGCCAGTGCCTACCCACGTCAGATTGATTTTGTCCGCTTTGGGGAAATCGCCAAATCAGTGGGTGCCCTGTTCATGGTCGATATGGCCCACATCGCTGGTCTGGTGGCAGCAAAACTGCATCCGGATCCGGTTCCCCATGCCGATTTTGTCACGTCCACGACCCACAAAACCCTGCGAGGCCCACGCGGGGGGATTATTCTTTCCAAAGAAAGCTGGGGCCCCAAGATTAATTCTGCTGTTTTCCCTGGCATCCAGGGCGGCCCGTTGATGCATGTGATTGCGGGCAAAGCAGTTGCGTTCGAAGAAGCCCTGCAACCCAGCTTTCAGCAGGATATGCAGCAGGTGATTCGAAATGCCCAGGCACTGGCCGCCACGTTTCTGGAACAGGGTTTTCGCCTGGTTTCCGGTGGCACCGACAACCACATGATTCTGGTGGATGTCTGGTCGAAAGGTGTCAGCGGTAAAGTGGCCGAACATGCCCTCGATCAGGCGGGCATTACGGTGAACAAAAACATGATTCCGTTTGATGAACGCCCACCACTGGACCCCAGTGGTATTCGCGTGGGCACGCCCGCATTGACCACCCGTGGGATGAAGGAAGCCGAAATGGCCACGATTGGCAAGTGGATCAGTCAGGTGCTGGAACGACCGGAAGACACCACGCTGCACGCTACCATCCGCGGTCAGGTGGCAGAACTGGGCAAAGCATTCCCCGCACCCACGGTTTGAGCAAATTCTGAATCGGTTACTTACCGATCTATCTGTTGAGTGTTTCCATTTTCCGATCATCCCGGCGTGATGATCAAACAACTATTTGAAACCACCCTTGATTCAGTGGAATGTCAAAATTAATTAGTTTTTCTTCATATTTCTTTGGCAGTGGGAAGGAACCCATCAACGGCACTCATGCTAACTGCTGAAATGGTAAGCACTTACGACAAATGATGCTGTTTTACTTGGCCAGCACCTTGCGAATGCCAAATGGTTGTGAAAACCATGGCATGTTAAACACGGGGGTCTGGGCATTCTGTGTGGCATGCCTCACTTCGTCATGGACAACATTGTACAGTTGGTTCACATACAACTGCCGTTCATACCGATTGAAATGAACCCCCTCTTCTACTTTAAGGCCCTTCAGCAACGCCGCAGTAAAGTGCCCGTTTTCACGACTGGCAAACGCCTGCTCCCTGGACATTGCTGCCGACATCACTGTGACTCCCACCCGTTCGTCAATCATCGTACGTGTCAGATCATCGGTGGCTGACCGAAATTGTCTCGTCGCGCTCACCGAATGTAACGACTTGATTGCTTCCGCCGAGTGACACGCATCCAGGAGCAGTAAAACAGGGCATTCGATATCCGCAAGTGCTTTCTGAAGGTCACTTCCGGAAAGTGAACAACCAGTAAGATCTTTTTGTGTATTCGCTTCATAAGTCAGCAGAAAATAGTCCGATTTCTCTTCTTCATCATCCTTGCCCGGGATAACCTGTTTCACACCGTGGCCAGCAAAGAATATCACCAGCAAGTCGCCTGGCTTCGTTGCTTTGCGAGCTTTCTTGATCTCTTGGAGAATGCGGTCCCTGGTGGCATCCTGATCGAGAATCAGTTCACCACCAGTAACGCCGAAGAGATTCCCCTGGCCCACACAGTTCGAGGCAAAGCTTTCGAAAATATCCTTGGCATCTTTCGTTGCTGCGTTCAGTTTCGTAATCGAATTCTGGTACTCATTAATGCCGATGCACAGGCGATATAACTTCGAGCTGTTGGCGGCTTCTGGTTTGCCAATCACCATCACCGGTTCGGAACTGTTTGAACCTTGAGCGTTCCGCACAAACAGTCTGAATTCAAATGGACGTTCACCAGTGGGGATATCGAGCTCGAAAGTTGCTTCCGCTGAACCGTTTATTGCTGGCGACCAGTCCCCTTTACCATCGGCAATTGGGCGACCATCCAGAAACACACGCATGGACAACACCGGCTTTTCTTTGTCACTGGACCATGCTTCTGCTTTCAGAATAACTTTTGTTTCGGTTTTTGAGACAAGTGTCAGCTTCGCCTGTGGCAATGTAATATTATTCTGATCGGCTGGCTTCACGCTGAGTGACAGCAACGCATCCTGTACCGATCCTTTTTCAATTGCCAGTTTGATGATGTCCGGTCTGCGGAACTGCTTGGCAAATTTCTCTGCAGGATGAAAACTAACCAGGGAGTTTTGCCCATTGTTGATAGCCCAGCCAAAGAGTTTTTCCCCACCGGGACTGGCCGCATAATACCCTTCCGGAGTCCAGCAGACCCATTCACCGTTGAGTTGTGCAAAGGACAACAGAGGATACTGTGAGCCATCCGTCCGATAGATAACGATCCGCGGGGTGCCTGTGGTACAGATAAGAAATCGACCATCTGGTGAGGAAGCCATGTATGAAAACATGTTGGCGTACGGCAGCACCTGTGTCAGAAGGGTCCCATCGGACTTGTAGATCTGGCCTACGTCTGGTCCCTCAAACGACGATTTTTGTCGCAGTGCTACCAGAGGTGGCTGGTCTCCATTTGGAATCAGGGTGTGGGCATTGTCCGCACCGACTGGTATACCCGCTATTGCCTTCTCCCCTTGCATCAAACGCGAGAGCCCACGAAAGCCATCGTCAGGTGCTTTTGCACCCCTGTTCATATTTTTTATCGACCACTCGCCATGTTTGAAGCGAGCAGTGTCGTACTGGCCAACAACGACATTGGCAATTGGCTCCATCGTCGTCAAGTCAAATCCCTGTTTCAACCCGGAAGTATCCCAGTCCTGTAATCTACCTTTGGGAATGTCGCCCGTGTTCCAGGCAAATCCAGGTCGGGAGGGATTTTTCGACCAACCGAGGTAATATGGTGCGGGACTGCGCTGACCACAACGAATTTGTGCAGTCCCGTCTGGCCTGCTGACAATCACTTCGGTATTACCAGTAACGGTGTAGGCAACGAGTTTGCCATCCGTCGTTGCAGCACAGACGGGAATATTGACCATCCCTTCTTGGTGAGAACTGAGCTGACGCGACTTTCCAGTGACCAGATCAACCACCACAGGAATGGTCCCACCACCTGCACCAGCGAGGCCACCATTCGCTGCTACGAAAATAGTTTGTGCGTCCAGATATTGAATTCCAAAGATGGTAACAAACCCCTTCCCCAGAGGAGGGGTGAGGTCTGGTATGCGCCAGGGCTTGACCAGCGTGCCATCAGCAGAGCGTATGTCAAAGCCACGGATTCGACTCTCTTCCGTGTTCGTTTTCACCGTATATGCAAACTGCCTGCCATCTGGCGACCAGGCCAGCCCCAGGGTTTCGAGTTCTGGCAGCAGTTCTTTCACAAGTTTCGCCTGTGGAGCAGCTACCCTGGGGATCTCCCAAATGGATATTTTTTGTGAGCTATCACTCATCAATAATTGTTGACCATCCGGCGAAAATGCCAATTTGTTGATTGTTCTGGGTACCAGTGTTTGATGACAGTCTGTGGTCCTGATCATGGGGTTGGCAGTCTTGATTCGTTTCTTGAGGTCACCCACCATCATCAGAACTGGATTTTCTTTTGGTCCTGTTTCGATTGAAATCGCCAGCATCTCTCCATCAGGGGAAAAAGCCAATGCAGTTACTGGTCGATTCAGCCCGGTTCGAATCTGGACGCGATTTACCGTGCGTTTCACAACATCCACAATGACTAACCGACCAGTACGGTCATCGCCCGTTGAGCTCAGCAGTTTCATCTGCCCACCGATGGCCACCAGATTGCCATCAGCGGAAACCGCTGCAACATCCCAGCGCCCGGCATCGTAACCTTTTTCACGGCCATATCCTGGCAAGCGGAGGACATCAAGTCGTTCGCCAGTCGAACTGCTCCAAACCTGCACCGTAAAATCCTGTCCGACGGTGATCAGTTTGGAATTATCCTTGCTGAAGCCCATGGCACTGATCGCCTGGGTATGGGAACCTGGATCAAAAACAGGCAACACCCGTGAAGTATCTTCTTTAATATCTTCCGGCTTTGGCTCAGGAATTTTGGCAATCCCTTTTTTCTTTTTTCCTTTCACTTGGGCGTAAGTAGACCAGTGATTCGTTGAATCGAAGGTGATTGTGGCGATGCCAATCAAAAGTACCAGCAATGCAAGTCGAGACATTTGTCAATACCCCAAACAATTTCAGCAAAATCAATACAGAAAACTGGCATCAGTAAAGTAGGCAGGAATTCAGCGAATCCACGATTGCAATCAGTTTGTCACCATTTGATAGACGGTGGGTGCTTTCCCAATGTTATAGATGTTGATGGTAATCAGCCGCGGCTGTTTTCCGCGCGCTGTCGATCACAATTTTTTCAACTCATCATTGGCAGCGATTGTTTATCAATAAGGTAATCGCCACAAACGAATCGAATGATCTTCGCTACTTGAAATTGCTGATCGCTCGTTTGGGGTGAACAATACCCCGCTGACCGCTTTCGTATGTCCTTTGAATTCGTGCAACAGCGCACCATCGGGCAATGACCACAATCGCACGCACCCATCGTCTCCACCACTCAGCAATCGTTTATCATCTTTCGATACCGCCAAAGAACGCAGGACAGTCCCTTTTTTCACTCGATTCACCTCACGAGGAGTGAAGGTGTCCCGATCCCACAGGCGGATCACGCCATCATCCCCTGTTGTCAGAAATCCATTCTGAAGGAAGGCGATTGCGGTAACACCACCGGTAGACCCGGTCGTCATCGCATTCATCTTCCGCAAAAATTTGACCTGCTCGAGATCCCACAGAAAAAGAAAGCCTTCCTCGTCTCCCGTAAGGATCTGTTTTCGATTCGGGTCAAACACAATTGCTCGCACCTCGCAATCCCGGTGACCTTCCAGGATATCGCTGGTACCTTTGGCGATGTCCCACAACAGGAGTTCCGCGAAAGCAGACGAGACCAGTTGTTTTCCATCTGGAGACAGTGCGAGCGTTGAAACCCGACGTGTATGTCCCTGAAGTAGCTGCCCGCGTTTTTGCAGCGTTCTCCCGTTGAACAGGTGAACATCCAGATCAAAGGGCTGCCGTTTGTTTCCCCCAGCGGTCGCTACCACAGAGCCATCAGACGTGGCAGACAGGCACAGTGCAGGGCTGTCGAGGTTCACAAATTTCGGTGCTTCTTTGCTGCCAGGCTCCCACGATCCAAGGGTGCGATCCAGTGAGCTGGAAAGTACCGTGTAGGAGTCTCCTTTTGTAATCACTGCGATTCCGGTAACGATACTCGAGTGGGCTTTCGTCATCGCTTCCTGGCCAACCAGTGCCAGACTGATTGTCTTCGGTTCTTTTGGCAGTACCACGAGGGTCTGGGGGAATAAATTTCGATTGTTGCGTGATTTCACCGCACGGATCTGGTAGTCACCGGGTGCCAGCAGCTGATCTTTCTCTCGTGAAGGATCGAATCGCTCTTCGATCCCATCACGTGAAAGGATGACCGTACCTACATCAGAATCTGCATGAAATGTAATCGTCACAGGAACGGCTGGCCTGGGCTGGTTCGCCTGAAATAAGCCCCAGGCGGAGATAGTTCCAATCACTCCCGCGGCAGCCACCCCGGCAATCCAGCGCCGGCGGGTGATCCGTGCCTGTCTTCTGACCATCGCGGCAGTAATCGATTGCAGTTGTTGCAGGGCAGCTTCTGTACTTGCAGGTCGATTCTGGGGTTCCTTCGCCAGCAGACTGTCGATCCAGCTTGTCAAGGGTGCTGGCAGCTTCGGGTTCAGTTCGCCAATTGGAGGAGGCGATGATGTCAGGGTGCGGACAATCATCCCCACGGGAGTATCAGCTGGAAAAGGCCGTTGCGAAGTGGAGATATGGTAAAGGACACAACCCACGCTGAATAAATCAGCACGCCCATCGATATGCTGCCCATGTGCCTGTTCTGGTGCCATATACCCCGGTGTGCCAGCGAACCTGCTGTCACCATCACCGTTCAACGGCATCGCGAGTCCAAAATCCAGAATTTTCAGGCGATCGGTGGGATGTTCCAGCCAGAGATTACCTGGTTTGATGTCCCGATGGATCAGGCCACGTTCGTGGGCCGCCTGTAAGCCAGAAAGCAACTCCGTGGCAATCCTTACAATTTCGACGGCTCCCAGCGGTGCCTTTTGCTGCCGCATCCGCTTTTCGAGTGTTTCTCCCTCGAGGAGTGGCATGGTGATGCAGGATATTCCATCATGCTCTTCGATGGAGTAGACGCCGACGATATGGTCATGCTCAACTGCTGCTGCAGCACGGGCTTCTGCAAGAAATCGGATTTTGATGCTGTTGTCATCGAGTAGATTCGGGCGGATGATCTTCACAGCGATGGATCGTTCCAATCGCGGATCGTAACCGCGGTAGACCACTCCCATCCCACCCGCACCGAGAATCTCGTTGATGGTGTATGGGCCCAGACGTCCGATCTCACCGGGAGCTGATGGTGCGGCCAGATAATCTGTAGTATCCGCACTGCCAAACCAGGATGATGTGGCAGGATTTCCTTCTGGCATAAGCTGACGAAACACGGAAATAAGCGTCGAGACGATTTCTGGCTCCGGTGTCTGTTTCAACTGGGCGGAGTCACGGATTTGGCGAACCAGTTCATCATCCGATTGCAATTCTTTCGCCAGAGTGGTGCATTTTGGGCAAATCGTCAGATGTTGCTCCCACAAGTCGGCTGTCGCATCATTGCCGTACCCCAACAGTAACTGCTGAAGCATTTCGGCAGAAGGACATTCCGAAGCCATTTGCATTGGGGGAACCTCAAGGATCAGTGATCTGAACTGATCAGTTACGTAATGAGTACACCGATCAAATTGAAATCTGTCAGAGAAATAAAAAGAATGTTCGACTTAATCGAGTAGCCCGGCAAGTTCCGTTCGGAGGTGGCGCAGAACGCGGGATTTCGCAAGATAAACCGCATTGACCGTGATCTGGAGTTCCGCAGCGACTTCTTCCGCTGGGCGATTCCGCACGACAAATTCCCAACAGGCTTTCCAGGAAGTGGGTTCAAAATTCACCTGAGCGATTTCCAAGGCCCGTTTCATGAGAAATGCCCGATGTTCTGCCTCATCGATCAAATGGCCAGGATCGCTATCTGCGATTAATTCTGCATTTTCCCCAGCTACAGGTAACCGTGAACGCTTACGTTCATAGTTGCGCCAGACGTTCATTAGAATTGTTTTCAACCATGCTCGGAAGCTCTGTTTGGGATCGTAGCGAAACCGTGGAAGCTGGTAGACCAGGATCAGAAAGACATCCTGAATAAAATCCGCACTATCGGACTCTGTTAAGCGCAGACGGTGACACCAGTGGTGCAAAATGGGGGTATACAATTCGACAAAACGCGACCAGGCCGATGGGTCTGAACCAGTGCGAACCCGATCCAACAAGCTAGCAGAGGTCGTTACCATCGATGAGATTCCATCAGCGGATAATTGCCGACTTTTTCATTTTACGCGGTGTATTTCAAGAAATACAGTGAATTCTGGGGACTGAAAGCCAATCAGCGTTTATTCGTCCAGGTGGGGTGGGCATATTTTTCGGCGGCGATTTTTTCTGCCAGCACCAGTTCATCTGCGGTCCACTCTGCCTGAAGGAATTTGGTACTGGTCGCTTCGGCAAATTTCGCACAAATGGCGGTTTGCAATTCGTCTCCAGCCACAGAAATACCAGAAAGTTCCAGCACCCCAGGTAAGGTGGGGGTCAATGGGCTTTGTGCCAGTAAAATACTGCCGTGCTGCATCAGTCCCTGTCGAGGTCGTCGCTGGGCACTGCCCACAATTTTCTGCATATTGATATGCAGGTCGCCCGGTGTCAGGTGCTGGAAGCAAAGGAGCGGATCGCGTTTCGTTTCCAGCCCACATATGAGTGCGTCCGTAACCACCCCGAATGTCAGAAAGGCTTCCTGAATGATGTGGTGCATCCGGCACAACCAGTTTTCTGACGTAAACCACTGTGGCTGTGGGGGTAACGCCAGACAATAGGTCAATTCCAGGTGGTGGACAATCGCCCCACCGCCGGTATGGCGACGCACCACGTCGGCCTGCAGTAACTGTGGGTGGGTCTGTAGCAGTTCGATCGGCTGAAAATACCCCAGGGATACCGTGGGGCGTTCCCACGTGTAAAACCGCAGGCAGGCCTGGCTTTCCTGCAGCGCATACTGAAACATCGCTTCATCCAGTGCCATGTTCAGCGCACCACTGGCGGCAGCGGTGGGTAAAATCCGGCAGTTCAAGAATCAATCTCCTGCTGTTCAACTTCCCATTTATTCTGTTAAGATATGATCTGCCCCAAAGAGAACCTAAACCGGTCCTCGTCTGTCTAACTAACTGGATTGTTGGGTGGGATCACCCGTGGAGTCTGATTATTAGTTCATCGTTTGAGCAAACACGTCATGAAATGACCGCGAACCAGGAACGGGCGATCCTGGTGAGTGTTGATTTACCCGGTCGACACTGGCTGACAGATGATCCGTGCGACGAAATTCGTGGTCTGGCGGAATCTGCTGGTGCCGAAGTGGTGGGGGAATTAACCCAGAAAAGGCACGGAATTGACCCTGGCACCTATATTGGCAAAGGAAAAATGGCCGAATTGGTCGAATTAGCCACGGCCACCGATGCCGACTTGATCATTTTTGACAACGATCTGACACCCGGACAGGGCAAAAGCCTGGAAAAAGCCACCAAAATCAAGGTGCTGGACCGCAGTGAACTGATTCTCGATATTTTTGCCAGCCGAGCCCGGTCTCCGGAAGCAAAATTGCAGGTGGAACTGGCCCAACTGGAGTATTCTTTGCCTCGTTTGAAGCAGATGTGGACCCACTTGTCCCGCTATTCTGGTGGGATTGGTATGCGTGGTCCTGGTGAAACCCAGTTAGAAGAAGACCGCCGGATCATTGCTACCCGGATTCGGGATCTGAAATTGAAGCTGACGGTGGTTCAGGCACGCAAAGAACGCGAAGTCCGCAGTCGGGCGGAAGAATACACGGTTTCGCTGGTGGGATACACCAACGCGGGTAAAAGTCGACTGATGAATCGGCTGACCCACGCCGATGTCTATGTGGAAGATAAGCTCTTTTCCACGCTGGATACCCGCACGCGACAGTGGCACATCCGCGATTTTGGCAAATTGCTGCTCAGCGATACGGTAGGATTCATTCGTAACCTTCCCCACCACCTGGTGGCATCATTCAAAGCAACGTTAGAAGAAGCCCGCCAGGCTCGCCTGCTGCTTCACGTGGTCGATTGCAGCCACCCGTACGCGGAAGAGCACATTAAAGCGGTCAACAAAGTGTTAGATGAACTGGGATGCCTCAATAAGCCGACAATTCTGGTATTAAACAAAGTCGATAAACTGCAGGATCGCACCGTGCTCAGTCTGTTATCCCAGGCCCACCCCCATGTGGTGGCGATCAGTGGGGCAACGGGGGAAGGGATTGAAGAGTTGCAGGAAGCCGTGATTGAGCAGTTGACGGAAGATTTTATCGAAGCGGATATTTCGATGGAGCTGGGAAACTCTCGTCTTCAGGCCTATCTGCAGGCCCATGCGGAAGTGTATCATCAGGAATACCTGGAATCCACTGCGAAAATGCGGTGTCGCCTCCCACGCTACCTGGTGCGGCACGTCGAGCAGGATGGTGGAGAAATTCGGATGATTGCGGGCAAGTCGCTGAGTGCCCCCACCGTGGCAGATGAAAATCCTTTAGAGTTGGAATAACAGAGCCTTTTTTGTCTTTATAGCCCGCAGCGCCAGCAAGGAAATTTCTTCATTTTCAAAAGTAGTCGCACACATGCGTATTGACCGCCAAGACGCCACGTCGCCAAGAAGACAAATTCTTCATTAATTCCCAAAGGACATAACGAGCGGGATGCGTCAGTGACGAAATTTGCCTGTGAGCAGCGGTTTGTCTTCATAGCCCGCAGCGCAAGCAAGGGAATTTCTTTTTCAAGATCAACCGCAAAGCCGCGAAGACGCAAGGTAGTTCTGAATCCGTTCCGTTTCCAAAGGCTGCACCCCACCATGCGTACCGATGGGTAAATGAAATGGTCAATCGTGCGGAAAAATGATTTCGCAGGAAATTAATTTGGGAAGTAATAAGTCCAGCCGAAGCGGGCACCATAATTCGTGATGCCGAGGTTGCGTTCACCCAGTGAGAAATTCGACATATGCTCGAAACCCACTTCCACATCAAAAGAAACGTCATCAGACAACATGATGCGGATACCGGCAGCGGTACCCAGCAGAAATTCAAATGCCTGTCCGATTGCCCGCTGGGAACTATCCTTGTAGGCATCATTGATCACAAAACCAGCACTTGCCTGAATGTAGGGATTAACCGCACCTTCCATGGCAGGAATGTTGTAACGGAAGATTGCCGACGGTCCACCGTGTATATCACCGTAACTACTGGTCACCACGGCTAAAGACAGATCCAGCAGCACTTCAAAACTGCCGGGATAGATGTTTTTCTCTGGGAACAGATTGCCCAGCATCCAGCCCCGCCGAATTGATAGTGGGGCATACTCATATGGTGGGACAGTTGGCCCCACTGCCGTAGAAAAGAAGCCGCCCATCAGAATTTGCCAGCTTCCAGTGCCTGGGTACAGCCACTGACCGGGTAAGCGGTGCCCAAAATCACACTCCGAACGACAATAAATCGGTGCGTGAGTGGAATACGTATCAACGGGCGTACCCGTGTAAAATTCATTCGCCGGTGCCGACTGCTCCACTACTGGTGGGGTGTTTGCAGGTATTACAGGCATTGCTGGGCCCGCTGGACTTGCCGTGTAGTTGGTGGGTTGCAACGTAGTACTTCCTGTCGGTGGTAAAATAGGCAGACTGACAGGTTTAGGAGACTCTTTGCCCACAGGTGTGGCAGGTGGCAGACTATGAAACTGCTGCGGCACGGGTGGCAGTCGATGTTCTGGCGGCATCACCGACAGACCAGCCGGGCGGTAACGTTCTGGCACCACTTTTGGAGCAACGGGTGCGGGCTTGGTTGCACCGGGTCGCGTGGTTGCAGGGGAATCGCTTGAAAATAAACTCCGTGGCTTCCCAAGGAGATTATCAAGGAATTCCTGCCCAAAGGTGCTACTCAGCGGGAGTAACAACGCCAATAAACCCGTACTGAATTTCCAACTGGACAAAGGATTCCCCCCACCTTCGTGTGCCAGGCTCTTTCGAGTGCTTCCGGCTGCCCATAAACGAAATGGGGTTTTTCTGCAAGGGCAAATCTATTGGATCAATTATTGCGAAGTCATCATTCCCACCTCCACGATGTTCTGAACTCCACGTTCAAGCCACCGATTCGAATTCCTGTCAGAACGGGAACATTTTTACAGTCCCACTACAAATAAGTAACGGGGCAAATACGAAAAAGTTTGCAGAAAAAATGAAAATTTGTACAGTTTTTTAGAATTTTGTATTTTTTTTCTCAAGTTTTGCGCAAGAAGTGCGTTCGCTGGCGTTCGCAGGTTGCCCATTCTTCCCTGTCGGGCACTATCTCTTCCCCAAGAGTTGCCAGCCGTCCTGGGCGGTCCAGGACGGCTTATATTTTCTTTGCAGAAATATGTGAAGAATTTCTCATGATAAATCTCTCACCAACCCCCAGGAATGAATTGAGGAAATCGATCCCGTCGGGTACAATGCCACCTTTGTCTACGGTGTCTGTTTAGGCATTTCGCGGGGAACCAAGTTACAATGGTAAGTAAACTGAGATGGGTAGCATGTTCAACGCACATGAAATGAAGCGACGATTGGTGCAGTCTGGAATAGCCAGCCCTGATCATATTCGCGGGTGCACGCACATGGAGGTCGAGTCGTTGGAGCGATGCTTCGGCCTGGAGTTGCCCTCTGCGTACAAAGACTTCCTGTACAGCTTCGGGCATTCTGCCGGGGGTTTCTGGCGGGACTTAGAGTTTACGCTTGATAAATTGGAGTGGAACAATCGTGAGATGCGAGAGATCCTTGCGGAGCTTGAAGAGGTCGATTTGACACTTCCTCAAAAGGGCTTTGTTTTTGGCTCTCGTCATGGAGAACAATTCCTGTTCTTCCTGGCGGATGGAAAGAACCAGAATCCGCCAATCTACCACTTTCTCATCGGTTATTCGGAGTTCAGGAAGGCCTGCGACACTTTTTGGGAAGCGATTGAAGGAGAACTCGAAATCTGTGAGCAAGCCTACAAAGATGTTCCACCAGGGATATTTCCATGGATGCGACATTGTTAATTTATTCAGACAAAAAGTCTCATTGCCTGCGAGGTATTGAATATGCGAGCGACTGTCCCTTTGTTGATGATAATTTTACTATTATTCCTTGCAGATAGACGTTCAAACAAGCTCGCAGATAACAATAAGTTTCGAGAACTGACTAAACCTGTCTTAGAAGGTAGCGATCGAAGCAGTAGAATCGCACCACCGCCTAACCAGCTCAACATACAAAAACCGTCAAGTAGTCGACTTGACATTTTTAATAATGAAGCAATTTTCAAGGCACTAGAAAGTGGCAACATAGATGAACGGCTAGAAGCTCTCAGGTTGATTTATCACCTTGGGGGCGATGGAATATCATTTGAAGCCGTCGTAAAATTAACACGAGACTCAAATGCTGAAGTAAGATCCTGGGGTGCAGCACTTATGGTGTTTTTTCCTGCCAATTCTTCAATATATGAAACGCTTTGGGAGCTTATTAATTATGATTGCGATGTCAAAGTTGTCAATGCAAGTTTTTCTGCTCTTCGACAGATAAATGAACACCACCCTGCTCGTGTTGCTCACTTAGCCCCATCCATGTTCGAGTTCACAAAACATGAATCGGCCGAAATACAACGTAATTCATTTGCAATTTGTTATAAGCATAATTTGCTAAGTGAAAACCAGCTAACAAATTTTTTGTTGGCCATTCTTGTAAGCACCAAAACTGTTGAGACACAAGAATTCGCTTTGGACACAGTATCATATTTTGGCAATAATGCAATTTCTGCAATCCGAAAAAGCTTAGAAATTGATAATAATTTTGTCAAACTTACGGCTATTAAAACACTGAAACAATTCCGAAGAAATGAATTAGTGGTAGCTGGCAAGATAGATAGCAAGTATTATGCAGATCTAGTTGCCATTTTGATACAGGTGATAGAATCAGATGACAGTGTATTAGTTGATGACGCTTTAATTATTATTGAAAGAGCAAATTTATTTCATGATACAATAACATTGCATTGCACGAAACTTGTTCAAAGTTCTAGCCCAATAATTTCCAGAAGTGCATTGCTTGCATTAACTTCAATGGGCAGTCCCGCTATCTCTGCACTGCCTTCAGTCATTAATGCCCTAAAGCACTCCAACGTTCACGTTCGCTGTGCGGCACTTTCCGCGATTACTGCGATTTCTCCCCAGCAAGCGATATTATACTTGCGAACAGCGTTGTCTGATCAAGATCGCAGGATGCGATACACAGCTGTTGATTCTATAAAAATATTGATAAAAAATTATTCAAATAATTCCAACATTACTTCATTGGCATTACTTGCTCTGAAGGATCCTGATGAATCTATTCGTGCTACAGCCACCTCGATCTTTACCAAAATGAAATTTACGCAAACGATAGTTCTGTCGCTTATCCACTGTCTTCGTACAGATCCAAGCACACTTGTAAGAGAAGATGCTGCATCTTCTTTGGCAGAAGCATCCGATTATTGCGACATAGTATATCCGGCATTTATTCAGGCAATGAATGACAATGGGAGATACGTCCGCTTGCGTGCCATTCAATCAATGGGAAAACTAAAAAAAATGCCAGAGATTGCTGTTCCAGCATTGATTCTGGCACTTGATGATAGTGATTCAATGGTTGTTTCGGGTGCAATTAGAGCACTTGCAGAGTATGGCCAGCATTCTGTTTCTGCAGTACCAAAATTGCGTAACTTAACAGGTATTTCTGAATTATCTTCTGAAGTCGCTCAAGCAATAAAAGCGATACAAGGCGATTAACACTCTATCAATCAGCAAGGAGGTTAGACTATCGTGAATCCTGATGCAACATGGAAACCCAGTCGAAGAAGATTTCTTCGTCGGGCTATCCAGGGTGGGGCAGTGCTGGCAGGTTCAGCCGGGCTGGGATGTGCCTATTGCTTCTGGGAAGCAGCCCAGATCCGGATTCGTCGACAGTCTATTCTGTTACCCCGCCTGCCGCACGCGTTTGAAGGGAAAACGATTGCTATTCTGGCTGATTTCCACCACGGACCTTTTGTGGGGATCGACTTTATCCGCAGGGCGGTGTCGATGGCACAGGAATTGACTGCCGATGCCTACGCTTTGGTGGGCGATTTTGCCCATAAAGGATCGCAGACGCAGGTGCAGCTTCCCCCGTGTCTGGAGGCGGTATCGACACTATCCGCACCACTTGGAGTTTTTGCGGTACCTGGTAACCATGACATGCAGGCCGAGGGTCGGGTGTATCGTGATGCCGTTCGAAATACCCCGCTGATCGATCTGACGAACCGTGCGGTGAAAGTGGCCATCGGCACTGATGAACTCTGGTTTGCGGGGGTTGATGATCTGTGGTGGGGCAAACCAGATTTATCGCAAGCCTTGCAGGATGTGCCAAAGGATGCTGAAATTGTGCTGCTTTCCCACAATCCGGATTTTGCAGAACTTCGCCCAAATCCACGCGTGGGGCTGATCTTAAGTGGTCATACGCACGGTGGTCAGGCGTATCTGCCCCCACTTGGCAGTGCGTGGATGCCATCCCAGTTTGGAACGAAGTACCAGGCTGGGTTGGTTCAAGGACCAGCATCGCAAGTATTTGTGTCGAGAGGACTTGGGGAAGCGGGGGTGCCTTTGCGGTTTAATTGCCCACCCGAAATCAATCTACTGACACTCACTCGCGGTTAACTTGAAAATATCCTGCATGTCATCTGTCTATTAGGGAATATTCTTAACACAAAGAATCTTAGCTCGAAGATAAAAGCAATCGACCGAACGGATCTCCTGTGATGTTGCAATACGAATACGCCCACATTTGGTATGTCTTTGCGTTTGTGAATAAGAAGAGATATTTTTATGTCTGCGAAGTTTGCCAGCGTGGAGTGGAACTGGACAAAAAAGAAATTGAAGCCAAGTTAGAGAAAATCCCCATCCCGTCTATGCACCGTTTTGGCTGCCTGGTTCTTATTGCAATTATCGCACTGATAATACTATTCGAAAGGATCTTCGATTGAAATTTGGCAAGGGGGCAACTAAAATACCATATCAATTATATAACCAAGTAGATATAAAAGCGGGTGGATTTATCCGTTTGGGATTGTGATTGCACTTACTATCATTAGTTACGTGAAATTTTGTAGAGCAACCTAATGGCGAGGCAGTACCCAAATCTGAATCCAGATAAAGCGTTGATTTGGCGAATTGTGCACCGTGAAAACTTGCCATGGATTCTGGATAATGGACTGCATTGTGGTAACAGCTGCACGAAGGCACCAACATGGGTTAATATTGGCAACGAAGAATTGATCACTAAGCGGAGTACACGTCCAGTGCCAATAACCCCTGGCGGATATCTCAGCGACTATGTGCCGTTTTACTTTACACCATTTTCACCCATGTTGTACAACATTACGACTGGGCGGGGAGGAGTCCAAAAGCGGTCAAATGAGGAAATTATCATCTTCGTTTCCAGTCTCCACCACCTAGCAGACCTGGGAATCCCTTTTTTGTTTACAGACAGCCATGCTTACCCCATTTTGACGATTTTTTATTCCGATTTGGGAGAACTGGATCATATCGATTGGAATCTATTGCAGAGCAGGGATTTCAAGCGAGACCCAGAAGATCCAGAAAAATTCGACCGTTATCAGGCAGAAGCTTTGATCTACAAACATTTGCCGATTCATGGACTACTGGGTGTCATCTGTTTCAACGAAAAAGTACAATCAACAATTGAAGAAGAGATAGGTGCACACGGTGCTGTACTGCCTGTATATGCACGACCGAAATGGTACTTCACATGATCAAATATACCCATGGCAATTTACTGGATGCCCAAGTCGAGGCATTGGTCAACACCGTCAACACCGTTGGGGTGATGGGTAAGGGCATCGCTTTGATGTTTAAAGAACGATTTCGCGAAAACTTCCGGCTTTACAAAGCTGCCTGCAGGAAAAACCAGGTGCAAACTGGCAAGATTTTTGTTACCACCACGAATGAAATTTCTGGCCCTCGCTGGATCGTGAATTTTCCCACAAAACAGCACTGGCGATCTCCCTCCCGCTTGGAATGGATAGTTGATGGATTACAGGATTTGCGACAGTTTTTGATCGAGAAGCAAGTGAAATCGATTGCGATTCCACCATTGGGGGCAGGAAATGGTGGACTTCTTTGGGCAGAAGTGCGCAAACAAATTGAGTTAACTTTGGGCGATTTAAGTACCGAAATACAAGTGTTTGAACCAACTACAGAATATCAGAACATTTCTAAAGCAACTGGTGTGGAACAACTTACTCCATCCAGAGCGCTCATTGCAGAATTAGTCCGACGGTATTGGGTTTTGGGAATCGAGTGCAGTTTGTTGGAAATTCAAAAATTGGCATGGTTCCTGGACCGTGCAATCGATGAATTCCATCCGGGTAACAATCTGCTAAACCTACAATTCCAGGCACACAAGTATGGGCCATATGCCAACCGACTTGATCACCTTTTGAACAACCTTGACGGAAGCTACCTGCACAGTGAAAAACGCATTAGTGATGCCAACCCGTTTGATGTGATTTGGTTTGCGGATGAGCGTAAGGGTGATGTGCAGACATTTTTGCAAAACCATGCAAAAGAATTCGTGCAACCACTAGATTTTGCCACATCTATAATCGATGGCTTCGAATCTCCGTTTGGCATGGAATTACTGGCAACCGTTGATTGGTTATTGGTACGAGAGAACGTGGCACCAACGGTGCCTGCAGTGCGAGAAGCTTTACATAAGTGGCCAGGTGGGATCAATGCTTCAGCTCGAAAATTGCGTTTGTTTAACGAGCGAGTATTGGGTATCGCATTAGAGCGATTGACCCAAATGCCCACCCCAGAACCAGTGGGATAACAAACTCGAACATGGAATGATTTTGAAATAGCTTCAACGCAACTTCAAAATGCCCAATATTCTGGCAGATGAAATACATTAAAATGGTGGTACAGTTCGGGGCGGAGCATCATGAAATATCTCTTGTTACTTGCACATACACTGATTTTCGGTGGGGCTCTCGGTGCACAGCAAATGCTGCCAACGGTTCCTCAAGCAACCGATTTGCCTGCTGCAAAGAAGGCCCCTGCTGTTGATTTTGATTTCGAATATCGCGATTCATTGCCACAAACAGACACACCGAAAGAGAAGTGGAACACCACCTGGGGACCGAAAGCGAAGGTATACCCACCATTGAAGATACCTGATGGCGTTGCTGATCCGCTTGATTTTCAGCGAAAACGCTCCATTGCTGTCGCGAAGAAATATCTCGGTTTGCCGTATCAGCACAAGCATATCCCTGCTGCAGGTGGGCTCGATTGTTCCAACTTCACATCTTGGGTGTACAACTATGGTTTCGGCATCAAGTTTACTTCCAATGTTCGCGAACAGGCACGCACGGCGGGCAGGCAGTTAAAGCCCACAGAACCTTTCCTTCCAGGTGATCTGCTGTTTCAAACCGATCAAAGTGGCAAGGAAATTGCCCACGTGGTGATTTTTTTCGAAGACGGGAAGATCATCGATTCCACCAAAGGAAAAGTCGCTGTCAGAGAATACAACGGATGGTACAAAACCCGCCATTCGCATGCCCGTCGAATTATTGAATAGTGTTGTTACGCCACACCCCACTTTACCATCCGGCAGGGATAACGCGTCCATCACGAGTTAGTTGATAATCACACAAATGTGGCACATCCGCCAGACGAGTTAAAATCTCTGGGTCTTTACCGCCATAACGTAAGCTGTGTACGTGACAAATACGTATTGCAGCACATGCTTGCTCAATTTCTAAAGGTGTTTCTGGTTGTCGAAGGAAATAAGTCTGATAACGTGGAGGGCCAGTTGTAGCTAAGAGCGTCGGTGCCTCTCCTTCTGGTAGCAGACAGCCACAATCTGTACCAATATCCTCTGCATAAAATGGTCCGGGAGCATTTTCGCTTGCGATTTTGCGTAAATTCATGAAAATCAATTTTTACAGATAAAAATTCTTTATCGACTGATGAGCTTTTTCACTACTGCACTTAAAAATCAAAAGGCTCTCAGTTTCTGGCCAGATTATCTTGAAAGCCGTTAATTAATTTTGATGTCAACATGATTGCCGAACTCAGACAGATTGAAAAGGTTGCACCTGCAACTGTTGCCCAGATATCGTTCCAATCAAATGTGCGGCGTGGCATCCACAATTGTGCGATCTCGTAAGCAACGAGCATCATCGCACTGAAGGCTGCCATCCAGAGTGTGTCCCGAAACTGAATGGTACGACGGGACAGAAAAATGGCTATTGGAATCATGCTCGCACAGACAAAATTGGGCAGCACTGCAGCAAGCCATTCCGGTGCCAGAAAAATGTCACTTTGACGGGTAAGTTTTACTGCCAGGGTGCATCCTGCACCTGCTGCCATCATGGTGCCGGCGGCAATCTGCCGAACAACATAGCGTTTCGATTCCGGCAACGATAAGGGAGAGTGCATCACTTTCATGCCTTTACCATTGCATCGCATTTTTGACTACTTGCTGCATCTTTTCCAGGCCGGTTTTCACCACAGTGTAAGCATCCTGCTTGTAATATTCCGGATTGAACAGTTCCAGCGACAACATTCCCTGGTAACCAATGCGGCGAAGTTGCCGCAGAATTTCAACCAGTGGGGCGTCACCATCACCCGGATAGACACGGTCTGCATCAACAATTGTTGCGGGCGGTTTGCTCTTGGGATAATCGTTCATGTGAAAGATTCCGATCGCCTGGCCCTGCAGCCAATTGAGCCCACTGAAACCGGATTCTCCTTTATACAGGTGGTAGACATCGGGCAGAATACACGCTTGAGGGTGGGCACTTTCCATTGCCACCAGTACCGTTTCGCCCAGGCGGGACAGCGTTTTGGAAAAGCCCCACAGTTCCAGTTCAGGAATAATGCCAATTTTGCTGCCCAGATCGGCCAAGGTGCGGTAACGCTGCGTGATTTTGCCAAAATCGGTCATTTTCTGGTTGGTCGCACCGATCGGTGGGGCTGCAATCCGTTTGCCGCCAATGGTCAGCACCATTTCCATGTCGCGTTTGGCTTCATCCAGCCCCTTGGTGCGTTCCATGTCGTCATCCACAATCCATTTGGCAAAACCGATCGCACTTTCCACTTTCAGACCGAGATCGGCCAGCTTTTTCCCCAGGTCCTTCAGCGATTTTCCCTGCTGCTGGTGCGTCTGCAGTTCGCGAATCCACGGTTCAAACCCCTGGTAGCCGGCCTTGGCTGCCATTTCAGCCTCTTGTTCCACGGGGATCTTCTGCCCACGGATGGTGCTGGTGTTCAGGCAGAACTCAAATGGTTTTTTGCCCACTTCCGGTGCAGCAATCAATGGTGAAACGAACGATCCTGCAGCAATTCCAGCAGCACCACTGAGCAATACTTGACGACGATCCATTGTGAAAACCCCACGAAGAGACAGTTTGATAGTTGTTTTAGCAAACAATGTGGGGAATTCAGTGAGAATCAATCGATCCATCGCCTACGCAAACGGGATCTGATGTTCGTTTGATCGTTATTTTGCTGATTTTCACAATTTTTGGCCATTTTCCGTAAATACTTATTTTCAAATGACTTGCGTTGACTGATTTCAACGCAACTTGTTAACGTTACAATCTTCCAATTAACGTTGAATAAAATCATGCATGCTTAACTCGTCTGAATACATGATTTTCTTGCTATTTGAGAACAACACATGGCTTGGTTGCTGTTTTTAGATGAAAGCGGACATGATCACAAACAGATGCCATACGAAGTGCGCGGCGGAATTGCGATTGAAGATAGTAAACTTTGGTCGTTAACGCGAGCGGTCAAGCAACTGGAGCAATTTGCCTTTGGTTGTTCTTTGCTTGAGTTTCAAAAGGAGATTAAAGGAAGTACACTTTTGGATAGAAAGCGCTTCCGATTTGCTAAACAAGCTTCTGTGATGGCAGACCAGGAACGTCAGAAACATGCGAGAGCATTCTTAGCCAAAGGCCTTCAAAAGTTAAATCCGACGAGCACTGAATTTTGTGCATATGGGCAAGCCTGTATTGAAATGGCGATAGGAATTTTCCATTTGCTTCGCGATCAAAAAGCGGTGTTATTTGCAAGCATGACGCCAAGAGGTTTTGTAAAATCCAGCGTTCCTAACGAAGATTATCTGCGAAAAGATCAGGTATTTCTTTTTGAAAGATACTTTTATTTTTGTGAGGCAAAAAAGCAAAATGGCCTTATTGTGATGGATGGGACAGACAAATCTCTCGACAAAAAATTCATCCGGCAGATTGAAAACTATTTTTCTAAAACTGCCAGTGGGAGATTTCGCTCTCAATGGATTGTACCTACTCCATTATTTGTATCTTCGGATATGTCCTATCCTGTGCAAATTGCAGATCTGTGTATCTATTGTGTGAATTGGTGCTTTCGGTTGCCTTCCCAAGGAATGAATGAACCAGTTCGCGAAGAAATTCAATCTGAATTTGATCAATGGATAAAGCAACTTCAGTTCAGTGGTGAAGGATCCAATGAAAGTGGTCGGTTCCCCACTTGGGGTATTTGTTATGTTCCAAACCCATGTGGGCCAGGAAGAAAAGCATAAAAAAAGAGACAAAGAATTCGTGGCCAGCTTTCGCTCTCCCCGAAGCCGAGTCTCCGATAGTATTGTACTGTAGACACAGATAAAAATCAAATCTTACTTTGCAATATCCCTGAAAAGGTTGGTTATGCAGTTTGTTTGATGTTCGTTTGATCGTTATTTTGCTGATTTTCACAATTTTTGGCCATTTTCCGTAAATGCCTATTTTCAAATGACTTGCGTTAGCTGTTTTCACGCAGTACGTGCCATTTTCAACATAAAATTATGCACAAATATACAGTACATGGATATATTAATATACGCATGTGCAATAGTTGTGCGTGCGGTTACTTTTTGGGCACCACCTTCAAGGAGAATCACCATGCCCACTGAGATTTCGATTCCGCTGCCTGGGGCATTCCTCGGCCTGCAGTGCGATATCGTTCGACCACTTGGTTCGGGAACAATTGTTGCCAGTAGCGTGCCTTGTCAGGTGACAGCAGATTTTGCAGGTGGCAGGCGAAGTGCCAGTGAACCACGCTGGACGCACGTGATGATGCTGAACAGCGATGTTGATATTCGCGATGGCTGCACCCGCACGGCGAATGAAGGCGACATTACCTTTGCCGATGGCGACGAAGTTCGCCTGCCCAGTGGCACCACGGACGATCAGTTTGCTGTGGTCTGGGTGGAGAAGGTTCACCAGGGCACATCCCGCACGTATCAACGAGTGTTTATGTTGCGATTGTAAGTTTTGGTTGTTTTTCTGCAATAAAACCTCACCCCGGCTTCGCCACCCCTCTCCTTGCAGGAGAGGGGAAAGTAGGTTAGGTTACTGCTCATTTTCTTCACTTTACTTTCAAGGAACACATCATGGGTTTCACACATCAACAAGTGATTCAAATGCTTACTCAGGCGGCGAAGTTACGTCTGGCAGGCAATTCGTGGGAAAAGATAGCCAAGGAATTGTCAATTGGCAGCACGACGATCCGCACGTGGGCACAGCACCGTTATCGCGATCTGTGGCAGCAACTACTGCACGAACTTCGCCAGGACATTACCGAAGAAACCGTCAATGAAGCTCGCGAAGTACTGCGCACCCACATGCGGGATCTCAGTCAACCGCAGTACAGCGTGCAGGCCGCACGAGAGCTGCTGCGGACACATCAGGAAAAATTATCCCAGGCCACGCCAGTCAATCTGGAAGAACTGTTAGCTCAGTTAATCAAGGATTACGCCGATGAACTCCAGCAAGCAATCAATGCCCTCCCCACTGTGCAAGTTGTCGCCACCAATGCTGAAGCCATTACTGCTGGCGATCGTGCGGGCCCGACGTGATCCCGCAGCATTCATCAGTTTTTGTGGGCGAAACACCGATGGCACGCCACTGAAGCTGGGGCAGGTCCATTGTGAACTGCAACAGTTTTTGTGCCAGCACAGCAAAGCTCTGGTGCAACTCCCACGTGATCATGGCAAAAGCACGCAGATTTGTGGGCGAATCCTTTGGGAACTGGGCCGCAATCCATCGCTTCGTGTCAAGATTGTTTGTGCCAGCGAAGCACTGTCACGCGAACGTGCTGACTATATCCGCACGGCCATTCGCAACAATCCCCTTCTGAAGTGGGTATTTCCTGGCTTGCAGCCTGCCCAGCCATGGACAACACAACGCTTTTCAGTGCAGCGCCCTGCAGCAGGTATCGGCCCCAGCGTGGCAGCACTTGGGATCGATAATGCATCCACCGGCAGCAGGGCAGACCTGATGGTGTGTGATGATATTGTGGATGTGAAAAGCCTGACCAGTAAAGCAAGTCGCGAACATGTGAAGCAGGTCTTTCAGAATAATCTGGTGAATATGCTGGAACCTGCAGGCAACCTGTGGTGCCTCAGTACGCCGTGGCATCGGGACGATCTGAACGCACAGTTGATTGCCAATCCCGGCTTTGCATTATTTCGCCGTGCAGTGGGACCCCATCTGGAGCCAGTGTGGCCAGAACGCTGGTCGATTGCTGCTTTAGAAGAACGTCGCCAGGCGATTGGCAATGCAGCATTTGAACGTGGCTATCGACTGAACTTTGTTTCGGAAGAAGAACTGCTGATCCCCACGCACTGGGTAAAGTATTATCAGCACGCACCGTCTTTCGATCAGTTGATCCTGGCAATCGATCCCGCGTTAAGCACATCGGCCCAGGCAGATCGTTCTGCCATTGTGGTGCTGGGCAAGGCAGAGCAAACGATTTACTGTCCACACGCAGCAGCCTTTCGGCTGAATACGCCCGACCTGCTGGATACCATTGTGGGTTATCACGATCGGTATCAGCCCGATCTGATTGTGATGGAAGCCAATGGTGCCTTTCGTGGTTTCACCGAATTGCTTGGATTGAACAAACAGTTTGGCTCGAAGATTCGCCCGGTGGTGCACCACGTTTCCAAGACGAGTCGCATTGCGATGCTGAGTGCGGCAATTCAAAGGGGCGAGGTATTGCTGCACGGCACCGTGGCTGGTTTTGCCACACCCGATGTGCAGGAATTGCTGGGCGAAATGACTGAGTATCCCCTGGGCAATCACGATGATCTGGTTGATGCCCTGGCTATGGGGACTGATTTCCTACAGAAGCAACGTCAACCCAACATTCGTTAGTTATTGTGAGCCAATTTTGTATGTGGCATGCGCATCTTGCCCATGTGCTTTCACGGGCAGGATGCCCGTGCCACGTTTTCTAATCACAAACTCCAAGGAGCATGTTCATGTTACTTTCTATCGAGTATCCTTTTCAACCAATCCATCCTTCCCCAGCCGGGCGTGCAGTGTGCCAGTTATTTGGGATCAGGGCAACAACGACGCCACATCGCATTTGCCACCAGTATGAATTGCAGTTGCAACCCAACGACCTGGTGTTGATCACTGGTGCGTCCGGCTCAGGGAAAAGTTCCATCCTGCGTGATCTGAGCAATCGCCTTGGCGGTGTAATGTTACCGCAGATTCCGCCTGGGCCGCAGGCCGTGATCGATCTGTTTGAATTGCCATTGGCAGAACGATTTTCGCTTTTGGCATCCTGTGGCCTTGCAGAATCTCGCCTATTGTTGCGTTCTGCCCAGGCACTTTCGGAAGGACAGCGATATCGGCTTCGCCTGGCCCTGGCATTGGCTGCATCACACCAACGACCGATCGTGGCAGATGAGTTTGCGGCATTACTGGACCGCACTACGGCGAAGGTGCTGGCATACACATTGCGGCGACGCTGGCAGCACGATCCCAGGACAATCCTGCTGGCAACCAGCCATGATGATCTGTTGCCGGATCTTCAGCCCACGGTTCACATTCATTGCCAGGAAAACCAGCCACTTCAGGTGCGGCGATTGTCGCAGGATCTGCAACGCCCGATTTCATTTCACCCGGAACTGCACATTGAAGATGGCACCATGCTGGATTGGTATCCCTTCGCTCAGTGGCATTATCGCAGCAGAAACATTTCCTTTGTCCGCAGCGTGCAGGTGTTGAAGCATGTCGACAAAACTGTGGGGGTGATTGTCTTTGCGGCACCGGCAGCATCGTTACGTTTACGAACAATGTTCTTCGGCTGGAAACACCCACGCACTTCGGAAGCACTGCGGGAAATGAATCGTTCTCTGTGGGTGTTGTCCCGCGTAGTGATGCATCCCCAGTATCGTGGTGCAGGCCTGGGCCGCTGGCTGATTGAAGAAGCCTGCAAACGCTGCCCAGTTCCCTGGATTGAAACACTGGCCGCGATGGGAGAGGTAAACCCGGTATTTGAACATGCCGGCTTTGCCAGGATTGGCCAGATTGAAGCTCAGGCGAACACCCACGCGGGTGACCAGTACGGCAGAAAGTACGCGCCACATGCAGCTGGTACCCCACAATACCGTGGGCCTGTTTACTACATTCGGGATAATCGGAAGGAGATCGCCCATTATGTTTCGGAAGCATAAACAAGGTGGTGCAGCACGGCAGGCACTTCTGTCGAATACTTGCGGTAAGTATTTCCCAAGTGATGCTGGGACATGGTGGCCAATGCGAACCATCCAGGATTTGGTTTGCCAAGGCACCTGGAAAGATAGGCAAGCAACGCAATTTGACAGGTTTGTCGACAGTTGTAATAACTACCACCGTTGTAAAGAAAGCGGTTGTAACAATTACAGCGATTGGCCGTCAGCCGTCATAATTCGCGCATGCCACAAAAATTGTAAACCCATGCAAATTAATACTTTCGGGAGTTTTTTCCTGTTATTTCCCAACTGCCAAACCGGCATGGCCTGCGTTTTGCGTGTAGCTTTCCATTGGGTAACAGACAAATTGGTTTTGTCTTTCAGCAGGGGAGAAGCCGGGATGGCCATCCGAACAGTAATCATGGTGCTGCTGGCAGCATTCTCCACGATGGGGAATCTGCAGGCGGCGACGTTTCGCACCAAGAACTTTATCGTGGAAGCGCCACGTCAGGTGGATGCGGAAGAGTTTGGTCAACTTGCGGAGCATTTCCGTAAAGTGAAAGCCCAGGAATGGCTGGGTCAGGAAATGCCCGATTGGCCCCAGCCGTGCCCATTAAAAGTCATCATTACCCCAGCAGGTGCCAGCGGGGTCACATCGTTTACGTTTGGTCGCGTGATTTACCAGGAAATGGAAATCCAGGGCCAGCGAGAGCGACTGAAAAATAGTGTACTACCCCACGAAATTACACATACTGTCTTTGCCCATCATTTCCGTCAGCCGGTACCACGCTGGGCCGATGAAGGTGGCTCTGTTTATTCCGAAGACGAACTGGAACGTACGCGACACGACCGCTTGTGCCGCGATATTCTGAATAGTGGCAAAGGCATTCAGTTGCGGGCATTGTTCCCGATGAAGGAATATCCACGCGACATGATGACGTTGTATGCCCAGGGCTATTCTGTGACCAAATTCCTGGTGGAACAAAGTAACCGTCAGACCTTTCTGAACTTCGTGGCATACGGACTGACTGAAAACTGGGATGATGCCTGCCAGAAATATTACAGTTTCCGCAATGTGCCCGACCTGGAAAGTGCCTGGATCAAGCACCTGAAAGATGTCGCACGTGGCACAGCAGTGGTACGTGAACAACCTTCAGGACCACGCACAGCACCGGAAGGTTTCAGTAAAGTGGGAGGCAGCAGCGTGACACGTGTTTACGACAGCCTGCCCCCTTCAGCACCATTGTTCGACCCGATCCCACTGGTCCGTGGTTCCAGCGATCACTTGTCATCACCTGGGCCACACGACAAAGATATCGGCTGGACACGGCCTCGCTCGATTGGCGAACCACCTGCCCCACGTGCTAATCAGCGAATTGAACCTGCATCGTGGAATCGATCGGAACTACCCACACCACCTACGGGCTATCGACCAGCACCCGTGGGCTTTGATGCACGTTCCAATTCACCGGCAGCCCAGGCACCTTATCGCCCGGCAGCAACTTTGCTGCCACCCGTGCCCGAGCCATTCCGGAAGTAAAGGTTTCGCATTGGAGCACATTCAAATCGAGATTTTGATCTCGGAACCAATTTCTTGATCCACAGTTTCAGCATCGCCGAACATTTATGAACAAATGTTCATTAATCGCAATTGTACGCAACGATCTCCTACAATATAATTTGTTTTCCACTAGCAGAATAGTGACAGAATCATAAAGTTCGCTGTTTGATGGTGCGGCGATGCCCTTAGAGTGAGATTGAATGTCCAAACGCGATTATTACGAAGTGCTGGGTTTGGCCCGCAATGCAAGTACGGATGAGATCGAGAAGGCCTACCGCAAGCTGGCGCGGAAATACCACCCCGACCGCAACGTGGGCGATCCCCAGGCTGAAGCCATGTTCAAGGAAGTGGGGGAAGCCTGCGAGGTGCTGCTCGACGACCAGAAACGTGCCATTTACGACCAGTACGGCCACGAAGGACTACAGAACGGTGGTGGCGGATTCGGAGGTGGTGGTTCGGCCTTTAACGATCTGGTGAACGAACTGTTCGGTGCCTTCACTGGTGGCGGACGCAGGCAGACCGGCCCCCAGCGTGGGTCGGATATTCGTGTTCCTGTCGATATCGATCTGCTGGAAGCCTCCCGAGGCATCAAGAAGGAAATCAAAATTCGCCGTTACGAAAACTGCGAAGATTGTAAGGGAACTGGCAGCAAAGACGGCAAAAAGCATTCCTGCATGCGATGCGGTGGGCGTGGCGAAGTTGTCCAGCGACAGGGCTTTTTTGAATTCCGCCAGCCCTGCCCCAATTGTAACGGGTCTGGCAGCACCATCACCAATCCGTGCGGCAGTTGTCGTGGTCAGGGGCGTGTGCAGCAGGAACGCACCGTTTCGGTAACCGTGCCAGCCGGTGCGGATACCGGTTTACGCCTGCTGATTGGTGGGGAAGGTGATGCCGGTGAGCCAGGTGGGCCTCGAGGCGACCTGGAAGCAGTGGTACGGATTGCCCCCCACCCGGTGTTCGAGCGGGAAGGGATCGACCTGTTCCTGAAGCAATTGCCGATTACCTTCAGTCAGGCAGCGCTGGGCACTACAATAACCTTGAAAACGCTCTATGGCAGCACCGATCTGACGATCCCTGCGGGCACGCAAACGGGTACGGAATTTCGGATTCGCAACCATGGGATGCCAGAACTGAAGATTTCACGCCGTGGTGCGGTGGTCGATTCCAGCACACGGGGCGATCTGCGGGTGACGGTTCGTATCGAAACACCCAGTAACCTGACCGAGCGTCAGGAAGAACTGTTCCGTGAACTGGCAGAAATTGAACACAAACAGGTTTCGCCCCACCGGAAAGGCTTTTTTGAAAAGCTGAAATCGTTCTTTACCGGGGACGATGAAGAAGCAAAATAATATTGAATGGACCGTTGTTGATAACAAAGTAGATTATGAACGAGAATCATCCTGATGAACCGCTGCCAAACCACCCGCAAGACGGTGGGGCAGACACCACTGAGGCCACCAACACCCCACCTGAACCTGGGAATGTCGCCCAGTTACAGGAACGGATCAATCAACTGGAAAAGCAGAATGGCGAATTTCTGCAGGCACTGGCCGAATTTCAGAACCGCCACAACGAAATGACGCAGGTCATGAAGCGGAGTGCCCAGGATATTCAGCATCAGTTGAAGTTTGCCCACGAAAAGTTTGCCAACGATCTGCTGATCCCACTGGATAATCTGGAACGGGCGATTGCTGCCGCCAGGCACAGTGGGGATAATCCCGGGCTGGTTGCGGGGATCACCGCCACGATGACCCAGTTACAGGATGTCCTGAAACGGCACGGCATTACACCCATTGAGGCCCTGGGCAAGGCATTTGACCCCCACTACCACGAAGCAGTGAAGGCGGAAGCCAGTGCCGACGCCGCACCGAATACCGTCATTCAGGTGCTGCAGCAGGGTTACCTGATTCACGAAAAAGTAATGCGCCCAGCATATGTCGTCGTGGCCCAGGGGTAAATTGTTAGAGGGTTTCATTGCCCTTCAGGTGAAACTTCCCATCCTTCGGGTGTTAGCGTAAACCTGAAATCATGCGAATTGAATCGTGCTTCTAGAATCCAGATGAAACTCGTAAGCGATTCCACCCACCGGAACGAAACTTCCAGCTATGATAATTCGAATTTAATTCACTAATTCTTCAATAAACGTCTGGCTAATCCGGTGTGCATCTGACTCGAAAGGGCACGTGTTATAATGCAGCAGCCAACATGAAACAAACTCAAGGTATGGCATGTTATGATGGTAATTGTTTCAGAAGAAGTTGCAGATGTTTTCGAAGTCCAGTTTGTATGAGATGAAAATGCGGATGCCACAGCTTGAAGTAGGAAGAACTTATCGATGGGATGAATTGACTGGGGTGGTACATGATGAGGATTTAGGCCCTCTTTCGATTGGTTTTCCTAAGTCAATTGAATATTGGCCACATGAAGATATTCTGAATTGTCGTCCAGATGAAAAATTTGTATTTGAGTATGCTGAATGGCCGGTTGAACGGCTGAAATCACATATCACAGAAAACAGAGAGCTGTTTATGAGTCATACTTACCACAGGGATCGGATTCAAACAATCAAGAATTTACTCGTGCAAGGAGAGCCTGTTTTCCCGATTTTCGTGCAAAAGAATGACCCAATGAATCGCATAGTTGAAGGGATGCACAGGTCGGTAGCTTTTTATGAGTTAGGTGCAGATTTTATCCCAGTACTTCTTACAAAATACGCTGATTGGTGATGTGCTTTGCAACATAAAAAGCTGGTACCCTTGGTAACGCCCACTCAACAAGATGCCAGCTATTTTTCATTCTTTGGAAGGTTGAGAAAAACCACCAACAAATTAATATTGAATAAATCTGTCAAAATAACTATGTCGTGGTGGCCCAGGGGTAAATTGTTAAAGGAAACCCATCAAGTCGATTTAATGGCTTTCATTGCTCCATGTTGCTATTTGCCAGTGCCTTGCGATCGACCAGAAAATCGCTGAATGGCCGGACGAGGTCGCGAAAGGCTTCCGTAGAAACGTGCATCGTATCCCAGACTTCGGAACGCAGGCTCATCACTGGGGCATAATCTTCCACCGCGACGGCCCGCACCAGATAACGTGCTCCCTTCCAATGCCACAAATCCGGGGTGGGTGCTGGCAAATCAACCATCGGCCCCAGCCAGTACATAAACACGATTAACGCCAGATACTGTTCGCCGAAACTTTCCTGCCAGCGGAGGAGATCGGAAATGTCCCGCCGATTGACCCAGTTGTGCCACGTGTAGCGAGGGGTGCCATTGCAGATATAAGGGAACTTGCGGCCTTTGATATCGATCAGCAGTCGCCCACCTTCGCGGGAATGGACCAGAAAGTCAACGCTTTTGATCCCTTCATCATTCATCAGCGTCCGGCGGGATTCATCCACAGCAATATAAGACAACCGTCTGTCCCGCAGATAGCCTTCGAATGCCGTTTCGTAATGGTTGCCACGATCCATGGAAGCATTATACTCGATTTTTGTTCAATGGAATATAGTGCACATCAGCCAATTTGCACAGGCCAACAGCTTGATGAGTTAAGCTTGAGGCCGATGAGATGTCAGTTTCAGTACCAAAAGCTGGATTCCCGCCTACGCGGGAATGACGGTTGTGGTGGGTTTCAGCTGATTGGGTGTACTTGAAGATTCAGCACTGGATTCCCGCCTTCGCGGGAATGACGTATATGATCGGATAAGATGATCTGATATTTGTACAAATGAGAAACGTTCCACGTGGAACATTTTTGTTATTCGTACGAACATCAGATCAAATTGGCTGGCTGCCAGTCATTTTTTTCCCAGCCCAGGTGTCCTGGTGCATAACCTAACTTAGTGGTAAGGACATCAAATTCATGAAAATTTTGTTAACAAACGACGATGGGGTATACGCACCTGGTCTGCAGGCATTGCGGAAAGAATTGCAGCAGCTAGGTGAAGTGGTGGTTTGTGCTCCTGCGACCGAACAGAGTGCTGCCGGCCATTCCGTAACCCTGCTTTGGCCGCTGATTGTGCAGGAAGTAAAGGACGACCAGGGCCAGCCAATTGGTTGGGCTGTGGAAGGTCGGCCTGCGGATTGCATGAAACTGGCACTGTGCGAATTGCTGAAAGAACCACCTGATCTGGTTGTCAGTGGGATGAATGCCGGTTCGAATGCCGGCATCAATGTGCTTTATTCCGGCACGGTTGCGGCAGCAGTTGAGGCTGCATTTTTTCGGCATACCGCGATTGCGGTTTCCCAGGCATATCTGGATCCGAAAAAAGTCGATTTTCCTCAGGGGGCAAAATACGCACGTCAGGTGGTGGAACAGATTATCGCCCTGAAGCCGGAACAAGGTTCATTGTTCAATGTGAATATTCCCCCACCTGAACTGGGGCCGCCCAAAGGGATTCAGGTGACACCACAAAATTATGCACCGTACCAGGAAAGTTTTGTGCGTAATGTCGACCCACGTGGGCGATTGTATTACTGGCTGGGTGCCGATTATGCCTGTGCCGAGCCCCACCCCGGAACAGATGAGGCGGCACTGAAAGAAGCGTATATCACCGTGACACCGCTGCATTTTGATCTGACGAACTACCAACGATTGCGCGATCTCGCCTCGCACACGTGGGAAACTCCGCAATAGTGGCACAATCCCACTATTGCAACCGATTCCACTTTTCAGCCCAGAATATCTCAAATCGCCAGAATGCCTGTTTTACCAAATTCGACTGGTGTGATACCATAGATAGGTAATGGTGCAGTTCTGCAGACCCAATTACCTGCACCAATACCACGTGGGATCAGGTTTACGGTCATGGTGCAACAACTCCGATTATCGACCCACCTCTGGTGCATGGTGTTGTTGTCATTTTTGGGCTCTTCGCTGCAACTGTTGGCTCAACAACCAGTTACGCCAAAATCCGGTGAAAAGCAACCGGAAGTCACTCCCTCTGCTGATCTGGAACGTGAAAACGAAGAATTGCGGAATCGCCTGCAACAATTGGCTCCATTCGCACCACGTGCGGTGGAAATTGACGCACGTATTGTGAAGGTGGGTCTGGTAGAAATTGTTCGCGGCAAATTAACATATCGTCTGAAGAATCAGCCCAAGTCCCGCCTGATGGTACTTGGCCTGCGGGATCTGGAACCCACCGCGTTGCGGCTGGATGGGAAAGCCCTGCCGGATATGGTGTTTACCAAAGAAGGGTTAACGGTCGATGTGGGGCCACCGGGTGAACATACCGTTGAAGTGGAATTTGAAAGCCAGTTAGCCGCACCCAACCCAGGTGGGGAACAGGTTTTTCGACTGGACCTGCCAGGGGCATTAATTACGTTGCTGCAATTTGACGGTCCGAAAGAGATTTCCAGGCTGCAATTGCAACGCACCATCAAAAAAGCGATTTCCGGCAGCAATAGCTTCACCAAAGAAAGTGAAGAAGTAGATCGAAGCCGTTTTCAGGCAGGTGGGCCAGGAATCCCACTGGGGCAGGTTTATCAACTGGAAGTTCGCTGGATTCGACCCGGAAAACAACAGCCAGAGCCACGTCGGGCAGATGTCAGCAGTCGCGTGACGGTTCAAACGAAGGAAATTCTGCTGGAAACTCGCTATGAACTTTCTGGTTCTGTGCGGGACTGGGTGTTTCGGGCGCCAGCCAACGCCGATGTGGTGGTAGAAAAAGTAGAGCCCGTCCGGTTGACTGCTGTCCGAACGGCGTTGCCCACCCCACAGTTGGTGCGGCCGGAACGTGGCAAAAATGAATGGCGGGCCGAATGGGCCGAGCCACAGGATGCCATTTTGACAGTGAAAGCCACCTACCGCATCAGCAGGTCGAATCAGAAAACTCAACAGATTATCCTCGGTCCGTGGGGCGTGCGACAGGCGATTTCCCTGACAGGCCAATTAGTGGTAGATCATCCTGCCAGTTTGCGAAGTCGGTACAAAGTGCCTGAGGAGATGAAAAAACTCAGCAGCGACAACCCACTTCAGGACCGGTACAGCTTTGCCGAACGAGCTGATAAGCCATTGGAAGAAGGGCTGACGGCCACACTGTGGCTGGATGAAACCCCAGGGAGCTTGTTGTCTGAGTTGGATCATCAGTTTCAGTTTTTTGTGGGTGATGCGTGGAAGTTTTCGTTTGTTGCCACCATTTACCCTCAATATCGCACGGTGGAAAAGGTGGACCTGTTGCTGCCCAACGAATATCAGGTGGAACGGATCAGCCACAATTCCACTGATGCGGAATGGACCACCGCCAAAGCAAGTAATGGCGAAACCGCTTACAGTGTGGCACTGCAGGTACCGGAAGCCCGCAAGTTTACCATCACTATTACTGGAAAGTGGAAAAATCCAAAATCAGAGACCAATCAGTTTGCAGTGGATCGCTTCCCCAGTCTGCGGGAAGGCACCACGATTGAAGAAAAAGTAACACTGGTGCTGCCGGAGTATAAAAAAGCCACCTCCCAGTTACTTGAAAAGGTAGAAGGGGTCGAAAAAAGCCAGCAACTGACGTGCGGCAAAATTGAAAACGGCTTGCGTCGCTACAGTGGTTTTCGCACCCGATCTTCCGCACAACTGGTGGCAACTCTGCGGGATGCGATGGATGATGTTCAGTCCCGAATTCACTATCGAGTGACCCTGCTGGAAAAAAGTGCCCGTGTGGAAGCTGATTTAACGCTGGTGAATAACACCATCGAAACCGGTCGACTGGAACTGCTTCACACAATGGGTGCCACGGGTTTCCGCACCACCAACGGTTCTATGGTTCAGCAGCAGGAAAAGTGGTATCTGTTGCTGGATGGGAATCAGACTGATGCGAATATTACCCTGATTTATGATGTGGAACTGGCTGAAAGCGATTCCCAGCGCATCCCACTGGTGCACCCTACCAATACCATTTCGCGCACGGCTGAAGTGTGGCTGAAAAACTCGCGACAGTCTTCGTATTCACTGGTTTCGGAAGATTGCACGGAACTGCCACCGATAACCCGGCCCGACAGTGGGGAGTTTTTGCCCACCTACACGTTGCTGGTGCCAAACAATGTGCCGGAGATTACTTTTCAGCGGGTCCAGGCCGAATCTGCCACACAGGCAGAAGTGGTGGTAGAAAAAAGCCTGCTCGAAGTGGAACATACTTCTAAAGAGATCAGTTGTCGTAATCGCTTACTGATCAAGTACTTAAGCGAAACAAAGCTCTCATTGCGGATCAATGTTTCTACACAGAATATTCAGTTGTGGTTGAATCAGACTTCCCTGGGCGCATCCAGCAAAGTATTCGACGCGAATACTACCATTGTCGAATTACCACCATTTAAGGCGGGTACCACATTTGTGCTCGAAGCCCGTTATACCTATCCGTTGAATGCCCCACGTCACGAAATTGCCCCGCTGGTGCCACTGAACCCTCATAAAATTCTCATTTCTCGGTGGGTGGTGCACCCACCTGCTGATGGTGCGGTTCTGGTTTATTCCCCAGCCAACCTCGACCTGGGGATTCGGAATCTGAAAGAACCCCTCGGCAGCGGGGTCCATCCTACGATGCTGGATGACTGGTTTACCAATGATGCACCGATCAGAAAACGCCTGATTACCAACCACACTTACCTGTCGGGCACATTTCAGCAACCGATGGAACTGTCGTACGTGGTGGTAAACAAATTCGTGGTGGTCTTTGCCGCACTTGGCATTGTGATGTTTACGGGCATGTTATTGCTGGCGAAACGTCGTAGTGCTTTCATTCTGGGAGTCTGTGTCTGCATTCTGCTGGTGGGCGTCGGCATCGCGTACCCGATTTTTCTGATCCAGTTCATTCAAACCGGATGGATTGGTGTTTTAGGAATCCTGCTGTTACTGTTCAGTAAGCTGTTTCTCAACTGGCGACGGACATACATTCTTCGTCGCCTGAGTGGTTTTCGTGCAGATCGCCCACGGCCACGCGATCATAGTAGTACCAGTGTTCCAATGAGTGGCTCCCGTGCGTAATTCGGCAAAAGGTCAGGGGACAATGCAATCTCAGGTCGCACCATGAATCTGTTGTTGGCTATTCTTGGCTTGCTTTTCCCCACCTTGGAGAAAATACGTAGTTTGCCAATGCAGTTGCCTGTTACGTTTCAAGCCAAATTCCGTGGCGATATTCAACTGCAGAATGAACGATTGACCGCGAAGGGCAGTGTGGAATGGCGGGCAGACAACCTGGCAGGGAATCCCCAGATTGTTGCCTATCCCACGAAGCACCTGTCGCTGTCAAAACTGCGCTGGAGCAACGGTCAGCCAGTGGTCTATGGTGTGGCCTATCCTTCGCAGCAGCAGGCGATCTGGATTCCAGCGGGTGAAAATCTGCAATTTCTGTCCGAATGGCAGACTGCCACGGAAGTGGCCCGGCAGCAGCCCCTGATTGTGGAATTGCCACCGAGTTGTCGGGCACTACTGGAACTGCGGTGCCCTGCTCAGGTCAGTCTGCACCCATTGGAAAATTCCGGTCAGATTGTCAGTGAAATCGTGCAGGATCAATATCGACTGTATCAAATTCGGGCATCTGGCCGGAACCAGTTGATGCTGGGTTGGCAACTGGCCCGTCAGGTGCCCAGCGTAGAAACTTCCATCACCACGTGGGATTACCGAACTCGGAAAGGAACAGTGCAATACACGTGGCAAAGCCTGGAGCCGAAACTCCCACGGCTGGTAATGCCGTACGATCGACAACTGGAAATTACCGATGTTCGTGGGAATCTGCCAATCCAGTGGCTTACCAGAAATGGTGAAAAATCGCGGGTGCTGGTTGTGGAATCGAGCCAGCCCGCCACCCGATTACAATTGACGATTCAAATCAGTGCCCAGAGCGCGACAACCGTGCTGCTGCAGCCAATGATGCACCAGCCGAATCTGTTCTCTCGTTCTGAAATTCTGCTGAAAAATGCCCCACCCCCAGGCGCGGACCTGCAGGTAGTTGATGCGGATACCACCTGGGTCAAAATTGTGGGCAATCGGCTGGCCGATTATCAGTTTCGGAATCCCACCAATCATCGTTTTGGGGTGCAGTTAAGCTGGCCGAAAATCAGAAATCAATGTCAGTTGTTCTCGAATCTCGAAATTTTGCCAGATTCTCTGCAAGTTCGCCTGAAGATGCAGCTCCGCACCGGTACCAGCGAATTACGCCTGAAAATGCCCACCAGCCAGCCGTATCAGCAAGTTCGTTTGCAACAATCGGGCGTGCCTTTGGTCTTTTCGATGCAGCAACACCAGCTTTTTGCCACAATGCCCGATTCTGCACGTGAATTAGAACTTCGCTACACCATTCCGTGGGCGAACAGCAGCAGCTTTCTGCAGCGTTTCGACCATACACTTGCAGAATTGCTGCCACAATTGAATGAAGGGGAATGGCTGGTGACGCAGGACCAATTGCAGGTGGCCAACCTCAGCTCAAACATTCATGCAACGTTGCGGTCGTCTTCCGGGAATCCGGTGGTTATTTCCAATACCGCAAGTAAGTGGGATTTAACGAAAATTGCCGCCAGCCAGTTGCAGGTTCGGCTATTGATCGGTGCGGGAACGCTCCCGCCACTACCGATGCAACAGGTGCGGCAACATCGCTTTCATCCCTACCCAATGGTGCACCGCCTTACCGAATTTCTGGATGATCCAGAGCCGATCGAAGCAAGCGCAGACCAGTTACCTGAACCAACAGACCGCACCGAAGGGCTCATTGCCAATCAACAGTACATTATCACTTCGGCACGTTATGAAATGGCCCTGCATGCGGACCGAGTGGTGGTGCAATTAACGATCAAATTGACTACATTACAGCCCCAGGTGGCGATACCTGCGTTTTTTGCCACCCAGCGACTGATGGGCTACACCATCGATGGTGCGGCGGTCACGGTCAATATGACAGAACCTCCCACGTTGATGATCACCGAGGCGGGAGACCACCTGTTGGTGGGGTCGTTTGAATCTCCTCTGTCCAATCGTGTGGGCACGATCGCACAATGGCAGTTGGAAGTACCCAAAGCGGGTGAAAACACAGTTCTGCTGACCAGCAACACCCCCGAGACGCTACTGGATGCCACCGGATTTTTGCCCACTACTGAGGTTAAGTTAGGCAACAAGCCTGTAGAAATCAGTTTGCCGACAATCACCACTTTTACCGCACAGTGGGGGAATCTGTCGAAACCGAAACAGGATGCGGTAGCAGACATTCTGCATGAGTTTCGTTCACCGGGCGATACCACGATCAGTAAACTGATTGTCCAACCACAGGGAAATCTGCTTCATACATTCACTCTCCGCACCAGTAACGAACTCCTGCTGCAGAATCTGGTCTACGAACCGATCATCCCCAGTATGTTCGACAGTACTTTATCACAGCCGCTGATTACCAGGACCGGGCCGAATGTCTATCTGGTGAAGCTGAGGCAGCCTCTGACAGAACCAACGATTTTTCGTGCCACATGGTGGACGGCGGGGAAAGCGAATCAACGGCAATTACTCCCCAGCCTCACTGTCGACCGAATGCCTACGTCCGAATGGTATGCAATTCCCAAAACCTATCAGCCCACAAATCCGGCGATGTTTGCTGCTGAACCGGGCGATTTGCAGGCACTGTTTCGCTGGCTGGGTGGGAGCCAGCAGGAAGCCATGACCTATTTTCTGGCGAAACAACGATTATCCACCGGTCCGACGATCCAGCCACGCCCACAAGTTCAGCAAGTGACGGTCAAGCAAGTTCAGACAACCATTCAATCATCACGGACTCGTCTGGATGCCTCCATTCAGGCCAGGTGGGAAGCCAGCCAGCCACAAAGTCTCGTGAAGTTGCCAGTAATGCGCGGTTGGACAATCGATTCCGTAGTGGGCAGCGATCTGCAGCAATGGTCGCAGGCGGGAGATCAGCTTTACCTGCAACTACCCACTGCTGCTTTGCTGGGAGACCTGACAATCCGCGCTTCGTTGCCAATACCCGCCACTGGCAATTCGAGCAACAAAATACCCGTTTCATCGGTAATCCTGGGCGATGATCCTGCCCAAGTGAGCGTGCAGGTAACAGCACCGATGGGTGATGAATTCGTCCCACCTGCCAAAGCGAATGCTGACCTGCAATTAACGACACCTTCTCAGGCCGTGGTGAAGGGAGTACTGGCCAAATTCACCACCCTGGCGATCAAAGAATCGAAACTGGTGCTGCCTGCAACGATCCAGTTTCACTGGTTCAACACGTTGAAGAAATATCAGGTAACCTTCACGTTTTCGGCCAAAGATATTCCGAAATTTGCCCACTCCGTGGTGCTTTATCTCCCATTTGCGCACCAGATAGTCGCACCCACAGTGGGCACGGATCTGGTGCCAGGTGGGTTTTATCATTTTCCGGTGGCAGAAATGGGCGATGAATGGAGCGTGCGATTTTTTCTGCCAAAGGGACAGTATCTGGTGCCACGTTTTGTCTGCTGTGCGGATCACTTGCCCCTGGAACTGCACTTCACCTATCAATTCGATCCGCAACTGACTACGAAAGATGTTTACCCACCAGATTCGTGGTCTGCATCGGAATCGTTGCGTGGGGAGGGTGACAATTTAAGGAAAGTCACTGTCGATACGGATTGGTGGTTCCAGTTGCTGGAAATCCCACAGGATGAAGATCTGGTAATACCTAGCAAACCCGAAGCGGAGCCCGCACTAATTCTTGATTTCTACCCCCGACCCTGGTGGCAGCGAATGTGGGAACAGTATGCCCTGCATGTGTGGACGGCAGGAACAATGTTGTTGTTGATGATCTGGCGGAAGCTGATGCTGTAAATTGATGTCGAACTATTTCTTCGGCATGGTATCAAAGACCCGCACATTCGACTTTTTCAAAGTGGCAATTTCTGCCGCACCATCTTTCAGTGGGTTGCCCGCCAGATACACCCGCAAATAGGGTGCGAATCGGCGTTGGCCTTTCATATCGGCATCCACTGCTTTCATCAGTGGTGCAAGGGTGGTAATTTTGTTGTTGTCCATCATCAGAATCCGCAAATCAGTGTAATCGCTGACAAAACTCAGATCTGTCAGCTGATTGTTGCTGATGCGGAGATTTTCCAGTTTTTTCAAACCAACCAGTGCTTTGGCATCGGTCAGTTGATTGTCACCCAACTGCAGTGTCCACAGTTTTTTCAATTCAGCAGCGGGTGCGGGGTCTTTTATTTTGTTCTGGTTCAGGTACAGCGCAGTTAAGGCGGTCATCCCACGGACAGCATCGATCTTTTCAATGGTGTTCCCACTAAGATCAAGGAATTGCAGTTTCGCCAATTTTTCGAGTGGGCTAATATCGCTGATTTTGTTGCGGGCAAAATCAAGCGATTGCAAATTCGTTAAACCAGCAATCGGCTTTAAATCGCTGATGGCGTTGCCAGCCATGCGGATCTGCAGGAGATTAGGGCATTTTTCCAGACCTGTCAGTGTGGTGATTCCCTGACTGTTTGCTTCCAGAACAAACAGGTTACGCAATTTGTCATCGGTCAGGTCGCCTGTGGGCAGTTGAAGCGTTTTGCGGACAACTGCTTCGAGCTTGGCATCCGTAATCGGGCCAGCAGCCTGAGCAATGCTGCCCCAGCAGCCACACAGGAAAACAAAGAGGATCCGTTTCATGATGAGAACTCGCTTGTTGAGAGGGGGCGAACAAGTAATTGCTGCTTGCGTCTGGCGGTTTAACCCACAATGGGTAACGATGTTTTATGCGAAATTACTGGTGCTGGCATCGATATTGGCTGCAGATCCTCACCCGCTACCATGTGTGTGGGCACATCACCATAGAGCGTAAAGGAACTGGCTTCCTTAATTTTCACGGGAACGGTATGCCCAATCAACCGTTCTCCACCATCGAACACCACAATATGATCGGCCATGGATCGACCCATCAACTGGCGAATCGGGCCAGTGCCCTGCTTGCTGGCAAGTTTGCTCGGACCTTCAACCAGGACTTCCACGGTCTGACCGATGCGTGCACGGTGGTCGTCCAGACTGTTCATATTCTGCACGGCCAACAGTTCATTATTCCGGCGTTTCTTCACAATTTCCGGGATATCGTCGGGATACAATTCATCCGCTTTCGTGCCGGTGCGGGTGCTGTATTTGAAGATGAAACTGTTCTTGAAGCGGGCTTCGCGTACCAGGTCGAGCGATTTCTGGAACGATTCTTCACTTTCCCCACAGAAGCCCACAATAAAATCGCTTGAAATAGATACCCCAGGTACTTTCTCGCGACAGCGGTGCAGCATTTCCCGATAGAGTTCTACCGTATACATGCGTTTCATCCGCTTCAGGACCTCGTTGCAGCCTGATTGCACCGGCACGTGCAGGTATTTGCACGCTTTGGGCAATTCCCGCACCGCATCCAGCAGGTCATCGGTCATATCTTTGGGGAAATTGGTGACAAACTTAATCCGCTCCAGGCCGGGGATGTCGTTCATTGCTGTCAGTAAATCACTCAACCGCGTGGTGCGTCCATCCCCATGTTTGAAGCGGTAACTGTTCACGGTCTGGCCCAGCAAGGTGACCTCTTTACAGCCTTCCGCCGCAAGATTGCGACATTCCGACAGAATCGATTCTGGTGTGCGGCTCTGTTCCGGTCCTCGCGTGCTGGGAACCACACAGTAGGTACAGAATTTGTCGCACCCAATCTGAATACGGACATACGCCTGAAAGGGCGTGGGCCGCATGCTGGCATCACGTGGGGGATCGAAACTTTCAAAACTTTCTTCCACCACCGAACGACCTGCATCGGTGCGTCCCAGGCTTAATGCGTACTGTGGCTGACGGGTTTCCTGCACATTGCGAACCAGTTCTGGCACACGGGCCAGTTGCCCCGTACCCACGACCATGTCGACAAAGGGGGCTCGTTCCCGAATATATTCCTGATCTTTCTGTGCCATGCACCCCAGCACACCAATTACTTTATCCGGGTTTTTCTCTTTGTGGGTTCGCAACCGTCCCAGTGCAGAATAAGTTTTGTCTTCTGCGTGCTGCCGCACGGAGCAGGTATTGAACAGTATCACGTCGGCTTCGGTGGGTTCATGGACCAGTTCGTAGCCGTCTCTGCGCAAACTTCCCACCACCAGCTCGCTATCCAGCACGTTCATCTGGCAGCCAACAGTTTCAATAAACAATTTGCGTTTGGTAATGGTATCGCTCATCATTCTTATGTCGGTACGGAACTAATTAGTTATTGTCCGTAAAATCCGCCCCACTTTCTATAGCAAAATTATATTCTTTTCCTCGGGAGAGGTTGACTTCAACTCCGCCCCGGCTTCAGAATTCTACCAATGACATGGACAAATCCCGACCAGAAGGTGAAGAAAAGAACCGAATTTTCCCCCACGTGAATATATATTGCCTTTTGGGGTGTGCGATTGAGCAACTATTTGGCACAAAATGCAGAAATGGTGGAAAAAAGCGTGAAAGAGCGGATAGTTGATTGATCAGGTAATTTCTTAATTCTTCACCTTCTCTGCAAGAGCAAGGGGAAAGCATTTGGCACAAGTTAATACCTCACCCCGGCTTGGAAAGCGACTTCATAGCCCGAAGCGCCAGCGAGGGAATTTCTTCATGACTGGTGTGCTGGCGCTTTGACCGCCAAGACGCAAAGACGCCAAGAAAACAAATTGCGTCTTCATCGCTCAAAGCGCCAGGGAGGGAATTTCTTATTCAAATTGACCGCAAAGCGGCAAAGTCGCGAAGGAGTACTGGAAAACGTCATTCCCGCGAAGGCGGGAATCCATTCTTGCTCACCTTCCCTGCGAGGAAAGGGGGCTGGGGGGTTAGGTTATCTTTGTCCTGCTTCCCATTCCAACTTACAATAACCTCGAAAGCTCAAAAGTAACAGCATCCATGGCACCAATGAAGACCTGCATCAGCCAATGTACCCTCATGAATACCCCCATGCCGGAAGATCTGGCAGCAATTGTTGATGTGGGCTGGCAGGCTGTAGAACTCTGGCTGACCAAGGTGGAACAATATCTGCAGACGCACACCACCGAACAGTTGCAGGGTCTGTGGCAGCAGCACCAGGTAAAGCCTGTGGCCGCATCGTATCAGGGTGGGCTGTTGATCAGTCAGGGCGAACAACGCCAGGCCATGTTCGATCAGTTTCGCCAGCGGCTGGATCTCTGCCAGCTAATTGGCGTGCCATTAATGGTGCTGGCCCCCGATGTTGCCCCACAGTTAGATGAAATCAGCCTGCAACGCATGCTGGTTTCACTGACCCAGGCTGCCCAGTGGGCCAGTGGGTACGGTATCGAGCTGGCAGTTGAATTTCGCACTGGAACGTGCTGCACCAATCTGGAAACAGCCATTGAACTGGTGGAACAGTGCCAGCAGGAAAACCTGGGAATCTGCCTGGACCTTTACCACTTCATCAAAGGACCATCAAAAACCGAAGATCTGGATCGTCTCACCCCACACAATCTGAAACATGTACAATTGTGCGACTCACCATGGCTTCTGCGGGAAATGATGGTCGATTCGGAGCGTGTAATGCCGGGTGATGGCAATCTGCCCATTGCCAGCATCGTCAGCAAATTGCAGGCGATTGGCTACGCCGGGCACTGTTCGCTGGAACTGATGAATCCCACCATTTGGGCGATGAAGCCTACCCAGGTGGCCGAATTGGGTAAAATGGCAATGGACCGCATACTGGAGAGCAAACAGTGAGGCAGATAACCAAACCTGGCATCCTTGGCGTGCTGGCATTATTGCTGGGCACAGTTAGTACTGCGGGTGCGGCACCAGAACCGCCAAAGCTGCTGGTACTGGTGGTATTTGATCAGTTGCGGGGCGATTATGTCGCTCGCTGGTCGAAGCACTACAGCAAAGATGGTTTTGAACGCATCAAGGCCGAAGGTGCCTGGTACGACAACTGCCACTATCCCTACGCGGGCACGTTCACTGGTCCTGGGCATGCTTCGTTAATGACAGGTTGCAGCCCCAACGATCATGGTATCGTGGGGAATTCCTGGTTTGATCGAAAATCGGGCAAAGTAGTGAATTGTGTGACCAGTCCCCGCCACCAGCGGGTACCAGCACCGATTCAGAGAGAGAAGCAGGATCCTGCGAAAGACCCAGCCACGACTGGAACCGCAGAACGACTGATTGCAGAAACTTTCGGCGATGTGCTGAAAAAACATACCCAGGGCAAGGGAAAACTGGTGGGCCTGTCTTTCAAAGACCGTGGGGCCATTTTGCCCGTGGGTGCCAAGGCAGATGCCGCTTATTGGGTGGATAGTAAAGACGGTATGCTGATCACCTCCACTTTTTTCCGTGCAGCGCCCCACGCGTGGGTCAGCAAACTGAATCAATCGCGAATGATTGACCAATGGTTTGGCAAAAACTGGGACTATTTTGTTTCCGACCTTGATTACACTCCTGAAAGTGGGCCGGATGATATTCGATATGAAGGGAAAGGGTCGAAGCAGGGGATTACTTTCCCCCACCCCACAGATGGCGGGCTGAAAAAGCCGGGCAGTGCCTATTACAGTGCGTTGTACAATTCGCCTTACGGCAACGAATTTCTGCTGGGAGTGGCCAAAACGGCGATTGTGGCCGAATCACTTGGGAAAGATGATGTGCCAGACCTCTTAACAATCAGCTTTTCCAGTAACGACAGTGTGGGCCACTGCTGGGGGCCGGATTCCCACGAAGTGATGGATATGACCATCCGCACCGATCGGATTGTGGCCGAATTGCTGAAATATCTGGATGCCACCGTGGGCAAAGGGGAATACCTGCTCTGCCTGAGTGCGGATCATGGTATTTGCCCATTACCTGAAGTGGCAGCCAGCAAAAAACTGGATGCTCAGCGGCTATCGGCGAAACTGGTGCAGACCACCATTCTGAAACATCTGGATAAAACATTTCCCAGCGATGTACCTGCTGGCAAAACCAAGTGGATCAACAGCACTTCCAACGGGTGGGTGTATCTCAACGAAAAAGTGCTGGAAGCCAGAAAACTCGATGCGAAAAAAGTAGCTGCAGAAGTGGCTTTGGCAGCAAGTGCGATCCCAGGTGTGGCCCGCATGATAACAGCCGATCAGATCACCAGTGCGACGGCGGAAAAATTAATGAATGATCCGATATTGGCCCAGATGAAGCTCTCTTATCATCCCGAGCGGTGCGGCGAAGTAACCTTTGTGCTGAAGCCATATTGGTTGTTTGGTGAATTGAACGCCACCGGAACCACCCACGGTGCCCCGTATGAATATGACACCCACGTGCCACTGATGGTGTATGGTAAAGGGGTGCAACACCTGCGTTCTGGCCAGAAAATCGCCCCACAGGCGATTGCCAGTATTTTCGCAGACGCAGTGGGTTGTGCCCCACCTGCGAAGGCAGCGTTTCAAGTGCCCCAGGGGTTGTTTGCAGAGGATCAACCCAAATAGCAATTTCAGGAAGATGCGATGATGGAACCTTCCCAGCCACCCCAGAATCCCGACGACCAGCCCACGCGGGTGGGGAAGTTTCCTGATATGGAAACGCCTGACCAGCAGCAGGCACCGTTGACCGAGGTAGAATCGGCAGATGGTCCACCGATGACCAGCAGGGAACAGGGCATTGAACCGATCCAGAAAGTGATTGGCAGACATGCCCTGAAGACAATTCTGGGCCGAGGTGGGATGGGTGTGGTGTATCTGGCACGGCACCTCGATTTGAACCGCGACGTGGCATTAAAGCTGATTCCATCCGGCCTGGGGGCAGATCCTACCGAAGTGGCGCGATTTGTGGCAGAAGCGGAGACCGTTGCCGCACTGAACCATCCGAATATTGTGCAGATTTATGATGTGGGCCGCGATGGTGATTACAGTTTTCTGACAATGGAATGCATCAACGGTGGTACGCTGTTTCAATTGATCCAGAAACAACGCTTACCATTAATCACAGCGGTGCAACTGGTCCGCACGCTGACAATGGCGATCCATTTTGCCCACCAGCGGGGGATTATTCACCGCGATTTAAAACCAGGCAATGTTCTGTTGCAATATGTGGATGGCATTCCCACCGATAGTGAAAGTGTGGTGTGGCTGCCTGGGAAACAGGAAAGTGATCCCGCACGGGCCGCTTTGCTGAAACTGGCCGACTTTGGGCTGGCAAAACGCCTGGACAAGCCACTGCATCTGACCCAGGATGGGCAGGCAGTGGGCACACCCAATTACATGGCACCAGAACAGGCACTGGGGCAGACCGAAAATGTTTCGGTACGCACCGATGTTTACGCACTAGGGGCAATACTGTATGAACTGGTGACAGGCAGGCCACCATTTGTGGGCAACAGTACCATAGAGATCCTGAAAGCCGTGTGCTTTGAAGACCCCGTGCCACCCAGCCAGTTGCGAACCGATTGCCCCAAAGACCTGGAAGAGATTATTCTGCGCTGCCTGGCAAAGAACCCCACCGATCGGTACTTTGATGCGTTGGCATTAGCCAGTGCCCTGGGGCGGTATTTGGATGCTCGCGAAGATCGCACGCGGTTATTGAAACCCGTTTCTTTGAGCCCCCGTAGGAAAGTTCCCTGGCCGATATTCGGCTTGATTCTGCTTTCGCTGGTCGCATTGGGTTGGCTGGCACGGGAAATCTGGCGCGACGGATCTGTAAAAGAACCCAACAGCACTGCTATCGAGTTCGCAGAAAAACAAAATGCCAGCCAACGCACCGCGGTGCTGGAGGCGGTGGAGAAATTAAATCGAACTTATCCGGCAGGCTATCCCGATGATGAGGAATACGAATCGGGCATGGAAACATTGCGGGAAGAGATTCGCACGGCGAGAGCAAATCCCAATTTAGCGATTCCTGTCGAAACGCTGATGGAAATGGAACGAGCCTGGGCAGGCAAAAAGTTAATGGAAGTGCAGAGTACAACGGTACCCGGTTGTACCACCGTGGCGATGCACCCCCAGAATAAACTGGTAGCGATTGGTGCGGGCAAAGAAGTGAAGTTCTGGCGCAAACGACCGGGCGAACAGACATTCAGCAGCATCGAATCTAATGGTACTATTCAGGCACTCTGCTGGTCAACGAATGGCGAGCAGCTGGCAATTGCCAGCACCACAGGTGTGCTGGAAATTTATCTTGGCGAAACGCGGCGCAAGTTAAAAACCAGCCCCACATGGCCGGGAAAAGGAGTTCCGAGACATTTACGTTGGCTATCCGATACCCAGTGGGTGCTGGAAGAACAGAATGGTCGCCCGTGGTTGTATGATACGGTGGCTAATCGCTGGGATGCCCCACCAGGTGTGACCGATGAATTGATGAAGGATACGAGAGTCATTCGTTGGCATCCCAGTGTATTCGTCAGAATCGGTGCTGATTACAAATACTACAAGCATATAGGCTCAAATAAGCCAATCCAGTGGGTACCTGATTTTTCCTGGGCAGGCGGAATTGCTGTCTATGACACACTATTTGTAACTAGGGATGGCACCGTAACAGTATATGTGCCACCGTTCGGCATCAGAAAAACTACATTTGCTGCAGATATAGAGATAACATCATTTTATGCACCTTTTTGTGCTGCACATAATGTAGTTCATTCCAGAAATGAGATGGTTACCTCATCTAGAAATCTTGGAGAAATTTGTCTCTTTGATTCTACGATTGGCAATGTTCTAACTTTGCCATTGAACCGAATTGTTGATAGGGACTATGCTGCCTTATCCGATGATGGCTTTCACCTTTTGTTTGTCGATTCCGTTGGAAAAATCACCTGGTACGAACGACAGCCCGCCATCTACCCAGTGGTGGACTTTTCCATTCGTGAAGTTCATCAGCCAGTGCTTGATCTGCAACTCAGTAAAGATGGGCTGACGCTCTACTCTCTGCACGCGGGTGGGATTGCGGTGCGGAACGCCACAACGGGTAAAGTCGAACGGCAGATCGCCATCGTAGATGGTGCCCCACAGGTGGTGCGGGAATTGCCCGAAAAACCTGCCCAGCCGTGTGTCGCTTTTCAGGTATGCCCTTCCAACGGTGACGATCCCGAATCACTTCTGGTGGGCTGTGCCGATGCCAATCTTTACCTGATCAATGCCCAGACGGGCAGAAACCGCAAAAAGCATGAACTGTCACCGCAGGGAGCCAAAATTTCCCTAATTGATTATTCCACAAGCACTTTGGGCACATTGGTGCTGGCAGAAGATGCCCACACCACTGGGTTTGCGGAATACTGGTCGGGACCGTTTGGGACACACTCTTCGGTAAAATTGCCGCACCACTGTCGCTTTGTGGATGGGCGTATATTGCGAAATCGCTCTATCGCAATATTGCTGGATGAGAAAGGATTCATTTTCCTCTGGAAGCCAGGAAGTCCGGCAAAGAAAATAGCTCACCGGGAAAATCTCCCCCACCTTGGGTGGGTGAAAAGTCTCGCACCACTGATTGAACAGTGGGAACGCAACGGGTTAGACAAAGTTTTACCGGAGTTGAGTGTCGAACGGCTGGATTTGCCCGAAAAAAGCGAAATCATCCACAATCACCCACTGTGGGTTAAGAAGAACATCAGTTCTTTTGAAGACACAGAAAAGTCGATTCAGCTTTGGTCGCGGGAACACAACCTGCCACTGGCACCCGCGATCAGTTTTCCGAGCGATGTGACCAGTATTCTGGTCGATGGCGAACGCTTCTGGACCGCCACCAGTCTTGGGGAAATTCGGCTGTGGCACCACCGCATCCGGAAATGATTTTTGTTCCCATCACCCACCATAATGTATAACATCAGAAACCTGTTTGTGGGAAGGTGCAGCAAATGCAAATATTACCGGCAATCGATCTGCGTGGGGGAAAATGCGTTCGATTGCGGCAGGGCGATTATGCCCAGGAAACGATTTTTGGCCACGATCCGGTCGCCATGGCCCGCAGGTGGGTCTCCGAAGGTGCCACCATGCTGCACCTGGTGGATCTGGATGGGGCGAAAATCGGCCAGCCCGCCAACACCGAAGCAATCACGGCGATCGTGCGTGGGGTGGATGTCCCCTGTCAGGTCGGCGGGGGAATGCGAACGGAAGAGCATATCGCCCAGACCCTGGCCGCAGGCGTCCAGCGGGTGATCATTGGCACGCGGGCACTGCAGGACCCACTGTGGGTGCGGGAAATAGTCGAACGTTTTCCCGGAAAAATTGTCTTGGGTTTGGATGCCCGCGATGGTAAAGTGGCAACACATGGATGGTTAACCACCTCGGATGCCAGCTTGCTGGATGTGGCCCGTGAATTTGCCCAATGGCCACTGGCAGCAATTGTTTACACCGACATTGCCCGAGATGGTATGATGAATGGACCGAATCTGGAAGGACTTACTGAGTTGGCGAATGCTGTCCCGCTGCCAGTGATTGCTTCCGGTGGGGTGACAACGCTGGAAGATGTGGTTACCCTCTCCCAACGTGGCCTGGCGGGATGTATTATTGGCCGGGCCTTGTACGAAGGACAGTTGGAATTGACTGCTGTTCTGGAGGCATTATCTGCCGCAGCAGGAAACAAGACGACCCCGACGGAGTCGACCTGATGACAAGTGCTCTCGATGTAACTGGTGAAGACAATCGCCAGACGGCCTCCGTGCTGTCTGGCCGGGGTGCCTGAGTGCCTCCTTGATCACCTGGTAGTTCCGGCGAGGCCGCCTTCCCTTAAACGATCGAACTGATCGGCTTTATGAAGGAGGTTTTCGCCATGTTAACGTATCACGAAAAAGACATCCGCACCATTGCCCTCGTGGGCCATCGTGCCAGTGGAAAGACTTCCCTGGCGGATGCATTGTTGCACAAAGCCCACGCGGTCGAGCGGCTGGGCAACGTCGACGATGAAACCAGCATTTCCGACTATGACGATGAAGAGCACAAGCACCACTTTTCCATTGATACATCGGTGCTGCACTTCGAGCATGAAGGCAAATTTGTCAATCTGTTAGACGCACCCGGCTATCCGGACTTTATTGGTGCGGCAATGGAATCGCTGACCGCAGTAGAAACCGCCGTTACGGTCATTTCCGCCACCAGTGGGGTAGAAGTAATGACTCGCCGCATGTTTGAAGCGGCAGGCCGGTACGGTCTTACCCGCCTGATCGTCATCAATAAGTGCGATGCAGACAACATTCATTTTCCGGAATTACTGCAGAATATTCAGGACACGTTCGGTCGGCAGTGCGTGCTGTTTAATGTACCCGATGGGCTGGGGGCCGATTTTCACGGAGTGCTGTCTGTGATGAATCCCCCTGCAGAAGTTCCAGCGACCGCACCGATGCGGCCTGCGGATCTGCGGGCCCAGTTGGTTGATGCCATTGTTGAGTGTGATGAAGAGATGATGACCCGCTACCTGGAAGCGGGTGAATTATCGCTGGAAGAACTGGAACAAGCCGTCCCACGTGCGGTGGAAGCGGGAACGGTGATACCGATTTTCTGCACGGGTGCCAAACAGGAACAGGGCATTGAAGAATTATTGCACGCACTGGCGATGTATTCCTCCACCCCGTGGCACGCCAAAGAACGCCTGAATGGTTATCTGGCGGGTGCAAACGGCCACACAGATTCGTTCGCAGCGGCTGATGAAGCAGGTGAATTTCTTGGGCTGGTCTTCAAAAACGTCCACGATAAGTACGTGGGTCACCTCAGTTTTATTCGGGTGCTATCGGGCAAGATGGATAGTGCCCACCAGTTGCTGAATTTGCGGACGAAAAAGGCGAATCGCATCCCACAGATCCTGATGATTCAAGGAAAAACACTGCAGCCGGTGCAGGAAGCCTACCCTGGGGATATCGTGGCGGTGGCAAAAATCGACGACCTGCACATCGGAGATACGATTGCATTCACCAAAGATGCCCCCCAGTTGCCGCTACCGGAATTTCCGAAGCCGATGTACGGTTTGGCGGTAGAACCCAAAAGCCGTGGGGATGAGCAGAAAATCTCACAAAGTCTTCATAAAATGGCCGACGAAGACCCCACGTTTATCATTTCGCACGATGAACAGACCCACCAGATGGTGATGAATGGGGTCAGTCAGTTGCATCTGGAAGTCATTCAGGAGCGTCTGAAGCACCGCTTCGACCTGGAAGTGGTCACCAAAGAGCCGAAAATTCCCTATCGGGAAACGATCACCACGGATGCGGCAGGGGAATACAAGCACAAGAAACAATCAGGCGGACGTGGGCAATTCGGCGAGGTGCATCTGCGGATTTACCCACTGTCGCGAGATATTCACACCAAAGAGGAACTGGAAGCGCAGTTTGCCAATAAACACCGATTTGAGAAATTGCGCCATGTGAGTTACCACCCAGAGTATAATTTCGCATTTATCGACCACATTGTGGGTGGGACAATTCCCAACCAGTTCATGCCTGCCGTCGAAAAAGGCTGCCTGGAACTCCTCGCACGTGGGGCGATTTCGGGCAACCGCATCCAGGATCTGGCGGTGGAAGTGCACTTCGGCAAAGACCACCCAGTGGATAGTTCCGAAGCGGCCTTCAAAATTGCTGGTCGACTGGCACTGAAAAAGGCGATTCTGGCTGCCCACCCGGTGTTGATGGAACCGATTGTGCATCTGGAAGTTAACATCGCTGCCAAATACACGGGTGCGATTCTTAGCGATCTGAACAGCCGACGTGGTCACGTGCACGATCAGGATAGCCTGCCAGGCGACATTACGGTGATTAAAGCCCACGTGCCACTGGCCGAAATCACCCGCTACGCCGCCCAGTTGGGCAGCATTACCCAGGGAACGGGATCTTACACAATGGAGTTCAGCCACTTCGACATCGTGCCGATGAACGTGCAGCAACAGATTATCAGCAAAGTTGCCGCCCACGCTGATGAGGATGAGGCGTAACCCGGCGCAGCAAATAGATTCTTGTGAGGTACCAAGATTGCATCACTTGGTCAATTATTCCGCTAATTTCGCCCGCAGATCGGCAATGATGGCATCCAGTTCTTCCAGCGATTTTTTCTGCAGTCGGGACGACGGGGTAATTTTCAGATTAAGCAATTCCTGAATCAAACGAATTTGTCCAATTCGCTCACCCACTTCTTTGCCAGTTACCAAGCCCTGTTCAAGTCCTTCCTGACGGCCGCGTTCGATTGCACGGAGTTCTCTGGGGGATAAGAATGGCATTTTCATTTCCTCTTCCAGCAACAATAACTCTGCCTGGAATCTCTCATCTTCTTCTCTGGGTAATTGTATCATCCATTCCAGCAAGCGGAAGATGTTGACAATCTCATCGGGAGTGATGCCACGGAGAAGCAGTTGGCGTGTCAGGCGGATTTTCGCCTCCCGCTGCAATCTTGCGTTGCTACTATGGATCAGATTCTGAACACATGCGGCCAGCACCAACCCCACCGGACTGTGGTGGGCTTCCAGTTCCGCTAATTTGTCGCGTAAGTCCAGAATCTTAAACGACTTTAATCGAAAAATGAGCTCGTTTTCATCATTGCTTTCCAGAAACTCTGTCGGTCGCCACGTGGGGTGCGGATCGGCCAGAATTGCCACGCTGCGAATGTTCGGTCCGTATTTATCAATCAATCGGATAAAGTAACGAAGCATACGCTCTTCAAAAGCGGTGTCCTGTTGCGACTGAACCTCGATATGCAGGTACAGGGTGATGGGTGTAGTGTTCGATTTCAGATAAACCTCGTAAAGACAATCCACATGCTGGTTGTTTGTCAGTGCGTCCTGGTCGCGCTTTCGGAGCTGGGTATTCAGTGGTTTGTATTTTTTGTCCCACCGTATCGCTTGATGTAACGTGGGGAACAGTAATTCGCATACCGGTTCCAGGTAGTGATCCAGCAACTCCTTCCAGGGAGAATCGTTATCCCGTCGTTTTGGCTTCGTTTTCGCCATGATGATTTCCGAAGTGGGTTCGAATTTCGAGATCTGGTGGTAGATTTCATTCTAAATCGATTTCAGAAGTCTGCCAAACTCTAGGTGGGCAGGCTTGCCATGTTGTAGAATAACCGAATGAATCTCGAGTTACCGTTACTTTCGACTGCCAAAAAGGCGTTTTTGGATACCCCAGTGGGCGATATCCAGCAATGGGTGGCTGCACAGCAACAACCTGCATTCCGCACTGCCCAGGTGCTGCGCTGGCTTTATCAGGCACGTGCCGCCAATTTCGACAGCATGACCGACCTGCCCGCAGCATTCCGCACTGCCCTGCAAGATCAATTTCACCTGTTTCAGGCCAATGTGGTGGCCCACCGGATTGCGACAGACGAAACCCACAAGTTAGTACTGGAGTGGCAGGACGGCAAATCGATTGAGTGCGTATTATTGCAGGAAGAAACCCGCCGCACCGCCTGTATCAGCACCCAGGTGGGGTGTGGCATGGGCTGTGTCTTTTGCGCCAGTGGCCTGAAGGGCGTTGAACGTAACCTCTCTGTTGGTGAGATCTTAGAGCAATTAGTCCTGTTGCGAAACCTGACCGCACCTGGGGAACGCCTGTCCCACATTGTGGTGATGGGGATGGGTGAACCATTGGCCAATCTGGATAACCTGCTGGCGGCACTTGAAATCGCTGTTTCGCAGAAAGGACTGGGCATCGGTGCCCGCCATATCACCATTTCGACCGTGGGACTGCCCGCAAAAATACGTGCCCTGGCTGATGCGGGCAAACAGTACCACCTGGCTGTTTCTCTGCACGCACCCAACGATGCATTGCGGAATCAGATTGTGCCCACCAATGCCAATATTGGGATTGAAGCAATTCTGGACGCGGCAGACTATTTTTACGCAACTACTTCCCGGCAAGTAACTTACGAATATGTTCTGTTGGGCGAATTGAACGATCAGCCTGCTGATGCCCGCGAATTAGCCCGCCTGCTGCGGGATCGCAAGGCCCACGTGAATCTGATTCCGTGGAACAATGTTGTGGATCTGCCCTATCGTCGCCCCGCACCCGAGGCACAGAACGCCTTCGTTACCACCCTGCGTCACGCGGGAATCAGCGTGAAGGTGCGGAAACGCAAAGGTGCGGATATCGATGCTGCCTGCGGACAACTTCGCAGAAAAGTGCTGGAAAACATGCCACAAATCGCTGCTGCCGCACAGTAATTGCTGTATTCGGTTGGGATTTCGCAAAAATGGCGAATTGTTGACGTATAAATATTTCACTTAATCAAATAATCACATGCAAGGTAAATGGCTGCACGTTTTGTGGTGAACTTTCCTGCCCTTTTCCGATGATCCCCCCACAACAACGTGCGTGGGAGTGCTATAACTACCTTTTTCGCTGTTACCACAAAAGGAATGTTTATGTCTGCGACGGCTGATCCCTGGTTTCAATCGCTTTTTGCCGACCGTATTGGTGGTGCCAACTACGGGAAAGGCACCGAAATATACAAATTTGAAAAAATCAAACGTGCGAAGCGAAAAGCCCTGGCAGACCACCCGGAATTGCGATTGCTGGACTTTGGAATCGGCGAAAACGACGATATGGCCGATACCAGCGTGCGGGAAGCACTGAAAGTACAGGTCGATCGTGCGGAAAACCGGGGTTACGCTGATAATGGCATTGCAGCCTACAAACAGGCTGCCGCTGATCTGATGGCACGCCAATTCGGTGTGACTCTGAATCCCGATACCGAAATCTGCCACTGTATTGGCTCCAAGCCAGCGTATGCAATGCTGCCTGCCTGCTTCATCAATCCGGGTGATGTCACACTGATGACGGTGCCAGGGTATCCGGTTGCTGGCACCCACACCCGATATTACGGTGGGGAAGTGCATCGTTTGCCGTTACTGGAAAAAAATGGCTTCTTTCCCGATCTGGATGGTATTCCATCAGATATCCGCAAGCGGGCGAAATTACTGGTGATCAACTATCCCAACAGCCCCACCGGTGCGGTGGCCACCACCGATTTTTACAAGAAAGTGATCGAATTTGCCCACACTAACCAGATTATTGTGGTGCAGGACGCCGCCCACTGCATGTTGAACTATCAGGGTCCACCCACCAGTTTTCTGCAGGTGGATGGTGCCAAAGAAGTGGGTGTGGAAGTTCATTCCATGTCCAAAGGCTATAACATGATCGGCTGGCGACTGGGCTGGGTCTGTGGTCACCCCAAAATCGTGCAGGCTTATGCTGATGTGAAGGATAACAGCGATAGCGGCCAGTTTATGGCCATTCAGATGGCCGCAGCACAGGCACTGGCAAATCCAGAGATCCCACGGGCCGTGTGCGAAAAATACCGCCGTCGGCTGGAAAAGCTGGTGGCAGTCCTGAAAGATGTGGGTTTTGCAGCCCAGATGCCCGGTGGCACCTACTTTCTGTACACAAAGGCCCCAACTGGTGCAGGGGAGCGAAATTTTGCCAATGCGGAAGAAGCATCCCAGTTTTTGATCCATGAACAATCGGTCTGCACTGTGCCCTGGGACGATGCAGGTTCCTATTTACGCTTCTCTGCCACATATATTGCCCCCACCGAAGCGGATGAGGATGATTTGATGTCTGAAACACGTAAACGACTACACAATCTGAACTTACGTTTTTCGTAACACATTTCCCTAAAAAAATAATCACGAAATTTTCACACTTTGAGCAGAATTTTTTTTTTTCTTGTTGACATCCAGCAATTTTCGGCTTAAATTAATATTAGTTCATCGCGAGTGGGCGACGTGATGAGCTAGGCCCGGGGGCAACCCTGGGTCTTTTTTTATGTACACATCAATGCTCAAATAATCGTACAACACTATATTGCTTTAATTGTACAAATCATCGCATTTGCAATATCATGTACGCGTAACGCCCAAACCTATTCTGGGCGGTTTTTTGCTGCTGCATCCAACCGCAGGAATGACAGCACGATCACTCGATAGGGGTCTTATTCAGATGGAACTCACGCCAAACATGATTGGTCGTTTGTGCTCTGTGGTGATGTTCGGGTGCATCCCACTGATTTTTCTGGTGTTGGGCTTACGTGGCCGCACTCCCACACCTCGACGACTGGCATATTTATCTTTGTTCTGTGGCTTGATGGTTTTTGTGGTTCCTGAAATCGTCTTGAAACCATTCCCAGAACATCATTCCACCGTCTTGATCAGCTCTGGAATTGCCAGAGTAATCATGAGCCTCACGGGTATCGTGCTCGCGGGTATTGCACTTGCCACCCGTCGCTCGTCAGACATGAGAGCCTTACCACCCATTGCAGGACTGATATTCTGTGTCCTTCATTTGTTTGCTGGTGCAGGCATGACCATCATGGGCTTCATTGGAAAAAATCTGCAACCAGAAAACAATTCTGCATCGTGGGATTATTCATCGCCCGATGGAAAGTTTGAAGTGACATTACCTTCCAGAAAATGGGAAGTAGTCAATTTTGCAAACTTGAACAATAAAGCAGGATTTTTGCACCGAGGATTTCCAAACATGAAAGCCGTCGTGCAATCGGTTATCGAAAACCAGACGGAACAGGATTTTGATCGAATTGCGAACTCATTTCATGATTCTGGCAACGAGAATACAATCATTGATGCAAAGGATGGTTTGAATGCCGCGGATCAACGATGCTCGTCTTTCATTGGTATAGAGCAGTCGGAAGGTAAAGAGCTTTTCATTGGCTATTCAATTACCTGGTGTGCAGAACGAAAAGTGGTCGTTGTGATACTGTTTGAAGGCGTTTTCCAAATGAAATCCCAGGCGGGCAAAGAAACCGAACGCCAGGCAATGAAAACAGCCGCAGAGACCATTCTGTATTCCGTGCGCTAAAATCTGGTGGTGCTGATTCTGAACTGCAAAGAGAATTTCTTCACGCTGTTCGCATTATTATCGACGCATTACGAACTATTTCTGGACGGTATTCCATTTTCGTTCACTCTGACAACTTGTACAGGCTGGTTTTAATGCTAGCCCCTCTGCAGTGTAGCTGGCATTGATACTTGAAACAACCGTCATTCCCGCGCAGGCGGGAATCCAGGGCGATGCCTTGAATTACCACCCGCAATCCGATGCCCACTACCAACCGTCATTCCCACGCAGGCGAGACTCCATTGCAGAAACTCGAAGTGCAACCAATAAACTGTTACGTACCGTCATAGCCCGCTGCGCCAGCAAGGGAATTTCTTAAGATTCTACAGTGTCTTCATGCACAGACGCAAAGAGATTCTTGAAACAACCGTCATTCCCGCGTAGGCGGGAATCCAGGGCGATGCCTTGAATTAGCACCCGCAATCCGATGCCCACCACCAACCGTCATTCCCACGCAGGCGAGACTCCATTGCAGAAACTCAAAGTGCAACCAATAAACTGACCTACCACAACGTCATTCCCGCGAAGGCGGGAATCCAGTTTTGCCGTGTCCTTTATGTTTCCGTATTGCAATCTGTTTTTTTCATTGCACCCCTTGGATCTACTGAGTATATTACAGCCCAATGAGGGCGCTCCTCATGATGTACCTTTTCATGCGCAGTGGTACATTGCACACAGAAAGTGATAGCCAGAATCGCCGAAAGAATAGACGGAAATCAATTCTTTCTAATTATAGTTAAGCCGGCCGGCGGCCGGCTTAACGTGGTCAGCGATTGAGCATATATTAAATGTGACGGCCGCAAGCGGCCTAACCAGCGATTGGAGCAGGAACGATGGCAAAGCACACGAGGCCAGTACTGTGGAACGGGCATGTCGATTTTCGATGGGAGGGTGGAGGAGTTACTATCAACTCGCCTGATGGCTTCCCTATAATGGTCCCGATGGCTGGCCTGTATTTTCAAGGCAACTATCTTCACGACTGCAACAGTGAAACGGTCCTACCGGTCCTGAACAACAACAATGAGCGCATGGAGATTCTTTGGGGAACAGGCGTTGAGTATCCTGCCTTGGATACAGGGGAGATGCAAGACCGTAACTGGTACGGTGTGTTCGCCGTCAACGAAAACGGTGTCCTCCGCGGGAAGTTTGTCTCGTTTATCCGCGTGTTTTGTCTCGATGGGAGGAGTCTCACGTTCAGTAGTCATAGGGATAAGGACGTTTCAATCAATTACGGTTTCTGCCCTGGTGCCTATCTAGGCTCACGTTACGTCGTTCTGACGGGTCTCGATGCAGGGAAGACAGGAACAATTACGAAAAGTCTGGCGAATTCGTTCGATTTGGCTGACCCCACTCCTCACCGTCTCGCCAAAGGAGACTGGCTGATGGTATCTCCGGCAAAAGGTCTTCGCTCCGACTCGGACGTGATCGAATGCTATCGGGAATACTGCTATCTCGGCTCAGTCTTGTCCGACAATCTGCGGGAAGGGCAGTATGAGCCGAAGAATTTCTACAAGTATCGAAATCGCTATTTCATCGACAACAACAACGACAATCTCTATGACAAGCCTTTTAACATACTCAACCAAGCAAACATCGGATGGGAGAGCCCCAATGAACCTGGATGGATAGAGGTCGAT